>JALSQY010000175.1 GCA_026985035.1 Methylothermaceae bacterium | reverse complement strand
CTGAATATCTGGCACCTCGCCGGACATGATTTGCGTCATTATTTGACGCATCTCTGAGCGAGTCAGATGATTGCCTTCCAGTAGCTTTCGTAGGGCGGCTTGGATTCCCATTAGCTTTCCAAAAAGTTACGCAGCAAGTCGTGACCAAATTGGGTAAGAATCGACTCCGGATGAAATTGCACCCCTTCGATGGCATACGTTTTGTGGCGAAGCCCCATAATTTCCTCAAATTCTCCGCGCTTATCTTCAGTCCAGGCGGTAATCTCCAAACACTCAGGCAAGTTGTCGCGGGCTACGACCAATGAGTGGTAACGGGTCGCTTGGAATGGATTCTCCAACCCCCTGAATACACCTTGATTACGATGGTGCACCAAGGAGGTCTTGCCATGCATGATGGTCTTGGCATGGATAATCTGCCCTCCAAAGGCCACGCCAATACTTTGGTGACCAAGACAAACCCCTAAAATGGGCAACTTCCCTTTGAAGTAATCAATGGCTGCCACTGAAATCCCGGCTTCGTTAGGCGTACAAGGACCCGGCGAAATGACAATTCGGTCTGGGGCAAGATCTTCAATAGCATCGACCGTCACCTGATCGTTCCGCACTACTTTTACCTCCGCGCCCAATTCTCCCAAATATTGAACCAGGTTGTAGGTAAAAGAATCGTAATTATCAATCATCACTACCCGGATCATGACGTTAACCCCCCGGCCGCTTGGGCCACAGCCCGGAATAAGGCGCGCCCCTTGTTCATGGTCTCTTCCCACTCCTTGCGCGGAACAGAGTCATAGACAATTCCGGCACCAGCTTGAACGTGAAGCATGGCGTCTTTGATCACTGCGGTTCGGATGGCAATCGCGGTATCCAGATTGCCCGACCAGCCGATATAACCCACCGCACCGGAGTAGATTCCCCGCTTAACAGGTTCCAGCTCCGCAATAATTTCCATTGCCCGGATTTTTGGTGCTCCGGAAACCGTCCCCGCCGGGAAGGTAGCGGCCAATACGTCGTAGGCGTCCAATCCCGGTGACAATTTACCCACCACATTAGAGACTATATGCATGACGTGGGAATAGCGCTCGACAATCATTTCGTCAGTCACTTTCACGCTGCCTACTTCTGCTACTCGCCCTACGTCATTACGGCCAAGATCAATCAACATAAGATGCTCGGCCAGCTCCTTGGGATCCGACAATAATTCTTTTTCTAACGCTTTATCTTTCTCTGGAGTAGTACCCCGGGGACGGGTGCCGGCAATAGGACGGACAGTAACGGTATCGTCTTCCAGCCGCACCAGGATTTCCGGTGAAGACCCGACAATCTGGGTATCACCCAAATCCAGATGATACATATAGGGTGAGGGATTCAGGCAACGCAATGCCCGGTAAACGTTTAGCGGATCTCCCCGATACGGGATCGATAACCGTTGGGATAAAACCACCTGCATGACGTCGCCGGCAACGATGTAATCCTTGATACGCTTGACCGCCTGCTCAAAGCCTTGCTGGGTAAAGCCGGAAACAAAATCCGCTTCGCTAATTGCATGCCCCGCTGATTGCTGGGGATAAGGAAAACTTTCACGCAACCGCGCAACCCAACTCTCCAAACGGGACTCCGCTCTGGGTAATGCTTCCTCCTCACTGGGATCGGCATGAGTAATTAATTGTAATTTGCCGCTAACATTGTCAAAGACCACCAAATCTTCGGATACCATTAATAAAATATCGGCTGACTTCAATGGGTCCGATTTAGAACCCACTCCAGCCAGCTTAGGTTCAATATAGGCAATGGTTTCATAGCCAAAATAACCCACCAGGCCGCCACTGAAACGGGGCATTTCAGGCAAATGAGGGGTTTGGTAACGGGCCGCAAAATGCTTGATCCAGTCGAGCGGATTCTCCACTTGAGCAGTTTCTACAATTTCACCGCCACGCAAGACTTCAATACTTTTGCCATGGACTTTGATTACTCGCCGGGCGGGCAATCCAATAATGGAATAGCGCCCCCATTGCTCGCCACCATGAACGGATTCAAAAAGATAGGTATAAGGCTTTGCCGCCAATTTCAAATAGGCGCTTAAAGGTGTGTCAAGATCCGCCAGGACTTCCCGGGTGACGGGAATACGGTTATAGCCTTGTTCGGCAAGTTTATGGAATTGTTTGGGAGTCATATTGCCCCTTCAAAAATATACAGGATTCAAGATTTTGAACTTAGATTCCTATCTTCTGCAACTAGAAACGAAAAATCCAGTCACCGAAAAAGGAATCAAATGGCGATAGTCAAGCCGCCCATCGCCATCGCTTGTATAAATCAGAAGGATGCAACATGAGGATTGAACTCAGGGAATTTAACCCCTTGCTTTTGCAATTTCAGCACGCATGGCATCAATCACCGACTTGTAATCGGACTGACCATAAATGGCAGAACCGGCAACAAAGGTATCGGCCCCCGCTGCTGCCACGGCGCCGATGTTATCTACTTTAATACCACCGTCTACTTCCAAACGGATTTCCCGCCCTGAAGCGTCAATCCGCTTGCGTGCGTCCTTGATTTTATCCAATACATAAGGGATAAACGACTGGCCGCCAAAGCCTGGATTGACTGACATCAGCAAGATCATGTCCACTTTTTCGATGACATAATCAAGATAGTCCAATGGGGTTGCAGGATTGAAGACCAGCCCTGCTTTACAGCCATGGTCATGGATCAATTGCAGGCTGCGGTCGATATGTTCCGAAGCCTCGGGATGAAAAGTGATGATCGAAGCGCCCGCCTTGGCAAAATCAGGGATAATCCGGTCCACCGGTTTGACCATCAAATGCACGTCGATAGGAGCGGTTACCCCATGTTTACGCAGGGCATCACACACCAAAGGGCCAATGGTCAAATTCGGTACATAATGGTTATCCATAACGTCAAAATGCACGATATCCGCACCCGCCGCCAAGGCATTGTCAACTTCCTCTCCCAGCCGGGCGAAATCAGCGGAAAGAATCGAAGGGGCAATCCAGGGTGTTTGCATGAAACCACTCCTAATAATCATTATCTATTTTGGAAAAGCAATTTTAACGGATTCTGACACCTTTTTCAGCGGAACATAGATAGAAACAAGCCATTTCCTTGCCAACCTTGGCAAAATCCATATAATTACTACTCCTCTAAAGCCAGTGTAGCTCAGTCGGTAGAGCAACTGATTCGTAATCAGTAGGTCAGCGGTTCGATTCCGCTCACTGGCTCCA
>JALSQY010000174.1 GCA_026985035.1 Methylothermaceae bacterium | reverse complement strand
CAGCCCGCCCGAAGCCAGGCTCAAGGTCAAGATCAACCCCAGCCAGTAGCGAAGCTGGGGACCCACATCGGCATAGCCCTGGAGCATGAAGCCAAGGGCGGAAAACAAAATCAGCAGGACCCCGGCCCAGCGCAAAAACGTAGTCAGTTTGAGGCGCGGGGTTGTGGTTTCATTCGCTGGATCTTCTGCATTGGTACCGCATTCATCGATTACTTCGTATTTCAAAACATTCATGGCAGTTCTCCTGAAATGATTGAGCATGTTTGGGGATGTCATCAGCCATCCCGTGCCGACGCCTGTTTTTTGGTCAACTCATCGAGCCTGGCCCTGAGCGAGGCTTTCTCTTCTTCCTGGTGGAAAATTTCCTCCAGATCCGGCTCGGGAGCTGGAGCTTCGGGATCAAAACCGCCTTCCACCGCTACGGTTTCCTCCCAGCGGTCGAACAGGGCCTCTAACGCCTGGTCATCCTCGCAAATCGACAGAATGGCCGACTGCATTTGCCCGTGAGATTGCTTGGCCGCCAAAATCAGCTTGCGGTTCCGCAGCGAGACGATTTTGCTTTCAATCTTTTCAAGATCCCTTTGCGCCTGTTCCCGTTGCCTTTCAGTATTGGCCAACGCCTGTCTGGCCAAGGCGATTCTTTCTTCGGTCGCCGTAAGGCGGCGGACACACGCCAGAGCCTTGGCTTCATCCCGCTCTCTGATCCTGATAGCCCGCTCCCGCCATTTCCCGGCATCTTGTTCGAGCTTTTCCAGACCCTGCCTTTGGCGGGCAACCTCCCGGCTTAACCGGAACAGATGCCGGTGGGTACGCTTTTTACAGTCCTCCATTTCCAAAATGGCGGCCCCCGCCAACGCTTCGTAGTTTTCATACCCCTCCGTCACTTGATCGATATGGCTTTTGACAGAAACAAACAGTCTTTTGAATATCTTCATGAATAGGACCTCGTGTGTTGATTTACAAACCGTCACTTGAGGCCCATCAATCTCTGTGCCAATTTTTTATATATTGAAAATCAATAGGTTGAATAATATCCGCTAAAATTTCCCTTTATCGACTAGCATAATATGTACACACAATATTCCTATAATGCACAGGAGCCCCCCATGGATTCCTTGGATTTTCTATGCCAGGTGGCCGATTTGGTTTTCGCCAATCCCTTCGGGAATCAAAGAGAACGGCTGGACTGCCGGCTGCTGGGGATACCTCCGGGCCGGCTTTCCTTTTCTGACAGATCTGCCCGTCTTCACGGGGAGGTGAAACAAGCCTTCGAGGACATCGCCAAAAACAAGGGACAATTCCATATTCGCCATTTCGATGGCAACGCGCGAACACCCATCACCCTGGCCTGGATGTTCTATCAATATCACGAGGCGCTGGACAGGATCGAGACCCATATCCAGGAGCAGACCGCCGCCGGCGATAAGCCAATCAAGGCGGATTTCGCCATCCGGATGGCCGGGGACTTCCAGCGCGCGGGATTCGGCCGGGAGGACACCTGCCATTACATCGCTCTGATCTTCCAGGCGGCCAGGGCCTATTGTTTCATCCAGGGAGCCATCCTCGGCAAGAGCCGGTGCATGGCGCATCTTCGGGAAATGTTATGGAACAACATCTTCACCGCCCATCCGCAGTGGTATTTCAACCATCTCACCGGCAAGATGGAAGATTTTTCCACATTGATCCTGGGCGAAACCGGCAGCGGAAAAAGTCTGGTGGCCCATACCCTGGGACAATCGGGATTCATCCCGTTCGACCTTGAAACCGGAAGTTTTACGGAAAGCTTCACCGACGCCTTCTTGTCCATCAACCTGTCCCAGTATCCCCCCAGCCTGCTGGAATCCGAACTATTCGGCCACAAAAAAGGGGCTTTTACCGGCGCCATCAGCCATCATGATGGCATCTTCGCCCGTTGCAGCGCCCACGGCGCGGTCTTTATCGATGAAATCGGCGATATCGACGTTCCCACCCAGGTCAAGTTGCTCAATATCCTTCAGGAGCGCCGCTTCAGCCCCATTGGCAGCAATGAAAAACTGCGCTTTTCAGGCAGAGTAATCTCGGCCACCAACCAGGACATTCACGCCTTGATGGAAGCGGGCCGATTTCGCACGGATCTCTATTACCGGCTGTGCTCGGATATCATTGAGATGCCCTCACTGTGCCGGAGGATCCGGGAAGATCCCGAAGAACTCCGCCACCTGATTGAAAGACTGCTGCCAAAAATTCTCCAGAATCCGGATAAACGGATGGCAACAGAGCTGGAAAAGATCATCCGGGCAACGATTCCGGAAGATTACCGGTGGCCTGGCAATATCCGGGAATTGGAACAATGTATCCGCCAAATCTGCATACGCGGCAGCTACCGGTTTGACCAGACACCCCAAAACCCCCTTCAGAAATTCCCCGCCGAATATTTTGAAAACAAAACCTCCCTGGCCGCAGTGGCGGCCGATTACTGCCGTTTTTTATATGAAAAGCATGGTACCTTCGAATCCGCCGCCAAAGCCGCCGGCATTGACAGAAGGACCATCAAGAAATATATCGAATCAAAATTATAATTTGCTTATGGATAGGCGGGAAATTCCAGATCGAGACGCTCTGGGTGGAAAACCACTGCTTCCACCGTATTCGTAGGCCCGGTGACGCCAACACCCGGCGCTTCGCCAACCTCGATCTACATGACGAACCGAGGTTTGACGGCCCGGAGCGGTTGTTGAAGTGTTAACCCGGATATTTCATCAGTATCCCGGATGATGGCGCAGGACAGGCCAAACCCTTCGGCTGCGGCCCGCTGGTGATGCGGAGAACTTGATAGGGTGCATGATCCGTACTAATCTCAAATACAACAATCCGGTCATTCCGCGCTCCACCCGCATACCGCGTTAAGAAACCATTGTGTATATCTTGCCTGCTGCACAGCGCGGCCAACGAGTTGTTAATTATCTGACCGGCTGAGGAAGTAGTAAGTTTGGAGGATTTTTTGTACTGGGGAAAAGCCGGAAACAAGAAAGAATCAGAGTGCAACTCGTATCATCCATTGATATATCACTCGCTGGATGTGGCGGCGGCAGGCAACAAACTGCTTGCCAACCATCCTTTCCTACTGAAGCGCCTGGCACGCCTGATGGGCTTGACAAAAGGTGTGGCTTTTTGCTGGGTGATATTCCTTCTGGGTTTGCATGACCTGGGCAAATTCGCCGAAAGCTTTCAGCAACTTAGGCCGGATCTGCGGCAACATTTCTGGCCCGAC
>JALSQY010000173.1 GCA_026985035.1 Methylothermaceae bacterium | reverse complement strand
CTCCGGCAATATAAACCAACGCCAACATCCCGAAAATATAAGCCTGCACCAATGCCTCCACGATATGCAACATCAAAATCGGAACCGGTACCAAAAACCCCGCCAGCATCAAGACAATCAAAGCCACTAGATCCAGGCTCATCATATTGCCGAACAAACGCACCGCCAGGGCTACCGTGCGGCTGACCTCGCTCACCAAATGAAAAGGCAGCAAAAAAGGAAAGGGACGGACATAATGCATCAAATAACGTTTGATTCCCTGGCTGCGGATGCCAAACCAATGCACCGACAGAAACACCAACAGCGCCAGCGCCGAGGTAATGGACAGATCCCGGGTGGGGGATTGCAATCCGGGAATCAGGCCGATCAAATTGGCCGCCAACAGGAACCACCACAACCCCATGATGAAAGGCGCCACCAATGTCACGTGCCGGGGCAAGACTTGGCGGACCGCATCTTCCATCGCCAGCACCGCTCCTTCCAGGGCAGTCTGAAGCAAACCGGGTTTCAATGCATGGCGCCGCGCTACCCACCAGCCCGCCAACCAGAGAAAAACAGTCAGCGCCAGGGCCGTCAAAAAGGTATCGGTCAATTGCAGCGGCCCGATGGAGAATACAACATGAGGGAAAATCCCGCCTTCCATCAGTCTTCCCGGAACAACAGCCAGAGATTGACAATGCCCAGTGCCAGACCTACCAGGATCAAGCTCAAGGTCCATTGAAAAGAATAGCCGGGCAACAAGCTGTCAATCCAGCGGCCAAGATAGGCACCGGCCACCACTGGCAGAACCAAAACCAAGCCGGCGGTGCCCAGATACGTCAATTGCGCCAGCAGGGTGCGTTCTTCTTCCGCCGCCCGTTTGATGCGCTGAACCTGGCGCTTGATGATGCGGGGCCATAATTGCAGATCCCCACGCGGATCAGACACGGTATTGCCTTCCCAACTCCCACAAGCGTTTGAACATTTCCTCTTCCATTTTATGGAGGCTTTGCTTGATTTGCCGCAATTGGCGCTCCTCCTGGGTCAGCTGCCTTTCCAGAACGGCGCTGATCCGGTCCAGATTCCGGTCGCGCACAAAACGGCGGGTGCTTATATATATGTGATTGTCGATCAAATACAAAAGCGCCCCCGGCAAGGCCAAATATTCCCACTCCCGGCCGCTGCGGAAGCGGGCCAGGCCAAACTCCAACGAAGTCATCATCCGCACGTGGCCCGGCCACAGACTAAAACTGCCGGTCCCGTCACGGCCCCAGAAAGCGGCGACATTGCCGATCTCTTCCGTGTGGGTGGCGTCTTGCAGATGCAGCACCATCGGTCCGTTCATGATTCCATTGTCCCGCGCATATAACAAGCTTCTTCGGCAAGATCGTCATATTTCCCCGCCAGAAAGCCTTCGCAATCTTGCAACGTCTTTTCCAACGGCACGGATACGCCCTTGATACCGGTATAGTGGGCGGTAACGTGAAAGGGCTGGGTCAAATACCGCTGCAACCGCCGGGCCCGGTGGACGATGCGGCGGTCTTCCGGGGAAAGCTCTTCCAACCCCAACATGGCGATCACGTCCTGGAGCTCGGCGTAACGGGCCAAGTGCTCTCTTACCCCCTCGGCTATCGTGTAATGCCGGTCACCCAAAAAATGGCGGTCCATCAATTTGCTGCCGGAACGCAGCGGATCCACCGCCGGATAAAGCCCCTGGGCGGCGATGGCCCGGGACAAAATCACAGTGGTGTCAAGATGGCTGAGAATCGCGCTGACGGCGGGATCGGTCATATCGTCGGCAGGCACATAAACTGCTTGCACCGAAGTAACCGCGCCCTTTTGGGTGGAAACAATCCGCTCCTCGATTTCCGCCACTTCGGTATTCAGGGTGGGTTGATAGCCGACGGTGGCGGGCATTCTCCCCAGCAGGCTGGAAATCTCGCTGCCCGCCTGGACAAACCGGAATATATTATCCACCAGGAACAATACTTCCTTGTGCAAGGCGTCCCGCAGATATTCGGAATAGGTCAACGCCGTCAACCCGACCCGGAACCGCACCCCGGGAGATTCGTCCATCTGCCCGAACACCAGCAAGGATTTTTCCATCACCCCGGCGGCTTGCAATTCCTTCCACAATTCATGTCCCTCGCGGATGCGCTCCCCCACCCCGGCAAACACGGAAACCCCTTGATGGAGAGAAATCACCGCGTGCATGAATTCCATGATCAGTACCGTTTTGCCCACCCCCGCACCGCCGAACAAGCCGGTCTTGCCGCCGCGGACAAAAGGACACAGTAGATCGATGACCTTGATGCCGGTCTCGAGAATTCCGGTGATGCCCACCGCCTCGCTGAGGGCGGCAGGGAGGGCGTGGATATTCCGGTATTCCCCGGTTGCCAGCGGTTGCCGGCCGTCCAAGGGCTCGCCAAAGACATTGAGAAGCCGGCCCAGACAGGCCTCGGTCACCGGCACATGGAGAGGCGCCTGGGTGTCATACACCGGCATCCCCCGCTGCAATCCGGTGGTCCGGTGGAGGGTAATCGCCCGCACGTGGCGTTCATCCAGATGCTGATGCACCTCAAAAGTATATTGTTCGTGATCCAGCGCCGCGCACAACGCCTGGTGTAATGGCGGAAGACGGTCACAGGCAATGACCACCACCGGACCGTGGACTTCGGCAATGGTGCCGATGGGAATTTTGCCTGGATTTGAACCTGCCATTCCATTCACCCCTGCCACACCATACCCCTTTTCAAAGGGAATTTTCAATTTTATCTTCCCCCTTTCCTAAAGGGGGATTTCCAATCTTAACAACCCATCCCTGCAAATTTATCCTCCCCCTTTTCCCAACAGTCACCGTTTTTATCCTCCCCCTTTTCAAAGGGGGACCGAGGGGGATTTCCAAAACGGGGCCGGGACCGAATCCCCTCAAACCCTTCGCCAGGGACGGCAAGGCATTCCCCTTTTAACCCAATCCCTCCCAACCTCCCTTTGCCAAAGGGAGGCGTCAAGGCGGCAAACTTCACCTTCCCCCTTCCCAACAGCCACCGTTTTTATCTTCCCCCTTTCCAAAGGGGGATTGAGGGGGATTTTCAACCTTAACAACCCATCCCAGCAATTTATCCTCCCCCTTTCCAAAGGGGGACCGAGGGGGATTTCCAAAAACCAGGCCGGGGCCGACATCCCTCAGGCCCTTCGCCAGGGACGGCAAGGCATTTCCCTTTTAAACCAATCCCTCCCAACCTCCCTTTGGCAAAGGGAGGCGTCAAGGCGGCAAACTTCACCTTCCCC
>JALSQY010000172.1 GCA_026985035.1 Methylothermaceae bacterium | reverse complement strand
TGTTCTCCCGCTTGTTGATGAGCCGGATTGAATATGCCAGGGGAAACCGTCAAGCATCAATCAGGCACTTGCAGGCCATGCTCGAATTGCATCCGGATTCTCCCGGCCTGTATGCTCAGCTTGGGCGGGGGTTGGGTGCGATGGGAAAGCTGGAAGAAGGCGAAAGCGCATTGAAAAAGGCGCTTGAACTTGATCCAGAGCTTCTTCCCGCCAAAGTCCAACTGGCCATGCTGTATATGCGGGAAAAACGATATGGCGAGGCCCGTCAAGTGATTTCAGAGATCCAAAGGCAAATGCCTGATTCCGGTCTTGGCCTGAGCTTGCAGGGGTTTTTACACGCCAAACAAGGCGAAGTGGACAAGGCGGAAAAGGCTTTTCAAAAAGCCCTGTCCATGGATCCGGCTAATCCCAGCATCGCTCATAATCTGGCCCAGTTTGCCGCTGAACGTAAAGACTACCGGCGGGTGCGCGAGCTTTATCAACAGGTTCTGCAGCATCATCCGGATAACCTCAATGCCGCAATGCACCTGGTTACGCTGAATGCCATGGAAGGGCGGAACGATGAGGCGATCTCCCAGCTCGAGGAAATTGTCCAAAAGCACCCGAATGCACTTGCCCCCGCTTTGTCGCTGGCGCGAGTCTACATCAAGCAAAATGAATTTGACCGGGCGCAGACCTTGCTGGAGAAAATGCTCCCCATGTATCCGGAATCCAAGCCGTTGCTGATGGTTTTGCTCGATGCCCAGATGGGCGCGGGACATCTCAACCGGGCGCGGGACACGGCAATGAGGTTGGTTGGGCTGGATCCCAACTCCCCCACGCCTTATTTTCTTTTAGCTAAAGTTTACATGAAGTCTCGTGATCTGGTTCATGCCGAGAAGAGCCTGCAAAGGGCCCTTAAACACAATCCAAAGTTTTTGCCGGCACAATTGGCATTGATTCATGTGGCCATTGAAAAAGGTGATTTGAAAATGGCGCAGGCCGCATTGGCGAAAAGTAAAAAACTCGACCCTGACAATCCGGAGGTTTTGTCGGCGGAAGCCCGGTTGGCGTTACGCCGGAATAAACCACAAAATGCCATTGCCCTGTACCGCCAGGCCTTGAAAAGGCTCCCCAGTTCGTCATTGGTAGTAGCCTTATCTAAGGCTTACTGGCGTGCCGGCCAAAAGGAACAGGCGGAAAAAACCTTAAGTGACTGGTTGAAAAGGCATCCCAAGGATGTCAACGTCGCTTATATGCGCTCAGTGCTTTACCGCACGAGTGGTAGAGAGGGGCAGGCCATCGAACAGTTAAAGAGAATTTTGCAACAAAATCCTGCTCAGATTGATGCGTTGAATGATCTTGCCTGGATGTTGCGGAAAAAAGATCCGGACAAAGCATTAAAATACGCGGAAAAAGCAATGGAAATAGCTCCGCGAGCGGGGATGATCGCGGATACGTTGGCGATGGTGTTGCTGGAGCGCGGGGAGCGTGGCCGGGCGATGGCCGTTATGAAACCGGTGGCGGAAAAATATAATCTGCCGTCTGTTCAATATCACTGGGCCCGAATTCTGGCGGCAAATCATCGTAAGCAAGACGCAGCGGAAGTGTTGGAAAAGTTGCTGAAAACGCCCGCTTCCTTTCCCGAGCGGGATGAAGCGCAGCGCTTGTTGGAAAAGGTGAGTCATTAATCGCATGGGACTGCGCTATCTCGAATTGCTGCTTCGATGGCGCTGGTGGTTGCTCGTTGCCTTGTTATTGGCAACCGCGGTTTTGATCAGCGGTGTTCGCTTTTTGAGCTTTACCACCGATTACCGTGTTTTCTTTAATCCGGACGACCCCTATCTTCAGCGCCTCAATGCCATTCACGAGACCTATACCAAGGATGATACCGTTATGTTCATCCTGACCCCGAAGCAGGGCAAAGTGTTTGATATCCAGGTGCTGGAGGCCATCGAATGGTTGACGGATCAGGCGTGGTCTATTCCTTATGTCCAGCGCGTCGATTCCCTGCAAAATTTTCAATATACCCGCGGGGAGAAAGATGAACTGATTGTGCGCGACTTGTACTCTGCCGCCAATCGTCTTGTCCCGGAGGAAATCGAAAAAATTCGCCAAATTGCATTGAAGGAGCCTTTGCTCGTACGTCGGGTAGTGTCGCCGGATGCAAGCGTGACCGGGGTGCATGTCATTGTCAGGCTGCCGGGTGTGGATGAACACACCGAGATTCCCGCTGTGGTCGAATCGGTCCGGCAGCTTGCCCGCCAATTGGAGCGGCGATATCCGAATCTTGATGTCCGGCTGAGCGGCGGGGTATTGATGAGCAATGCCTTTCCCGAAGCGTCACAGCAGGATATGGGGACGTTGTTTCCCCTGATGTTTGCCTTGGTGTTTATTGCCCTGTGGGTCTTGCTGGGATCTTTGACAGCGGCGGTTTGGGCCTATTTGGTTTTACTGTTGGCCATTGGTGCCACCATGGGATTGGCGGGTTGGCTGGGTTTTGAAATTTCTCCGCCCTCGGCGGCGGCGCCCAATATTATTTTGACGGTATCGGTGGCCGATTGCGTGCATTTGCTGGTGACTTTTCTATTAGTTCTGCGGCGGGGCTGGCTAAGCTCTCTGGGCTGGAGGGAGCTTCAGTTCCACGCCATGGAGCAGTCCATAGGGATCAACTTTCAACCGGTTTTCCTGACCAGCCTGACCACAGCCTTGGGCTTTTTGACCCTCAATTTCAGCGATTCCCCGCCCTTCCGGGATTTGGGTAATATTTCCGCCATGGGCGTAGGGTTTGCATTCGTTTATACCGTTGTGCTGTTGCCTCTATTGGCCATGCTTTTTCCCATAAGGATCAGCCGGCATCATCACAGGCATTCATCCATGATTAGCAAGCTGACTGAGTTTGTGATCGGCCATCGAAAAGGCCTGTTGATAGGCATGCCGATACTGATTATCGCCCTGTCGTCTTTTGCGGTAAAAAACGAACTCAATGACGATTTGATCAAATATTTTTCCCCCAATATCCAGTTCCGCTCCGACACCGAATACGCCACGGCCCATTTGACGGGCATGTATATCATGGAATATTCCTTGCCGGCGCAACCCGGCGGCACGATTACCGATCCCGAATATCTTCAGGTGCTGGACCGTTTTGCCCAGTGGTACCGCAATCGGCCAGAGACCTTGCATGTCTATGCCATCACCGACATTATCAAGCGCCTCAACATGAATATGCATGGCAATAATCCCGGGTGGTACAAGATCCCTCCAAGCCGGGAATTGGCGGCGCAATATTTGTTATTGTATGAAATGTCCCTCCCCGAAGGATTGGAACTGAACGACCGCATCAACGTGGATAAATCCGCCTCGCGCATCACTGTTACCTTAAAGAATCTCACCAGCGATGAAATGCTAGCCCTTGAGCGGGCCGCCGGTCAGTGGCTGCGGGAAAACGCTCCGGCATACATGCGTGCCGGAGCTGCGGGCACCATCATGTTTGCCCATATCGGCCGGAGCAATATCCGGGGGATGTTATTGGGGACGCTGGTGGCTTTTGGCGTGATTTCCTTAACCTTGATCCTTGCCTTTCGTTCACCCTTTTGGGGACTGCTCAGCTTGATTCCCAACATGGTTCCGGCAATCATGGCCTTCGGTTTGTGGGGATTGATGCATGGCCAGGTGAGCATGGGGTTGTCGGTGGTGGCGGCCATGACCATGGGCATTGTCGTGGATGACACCGTGCATTTTCTCAGTAAATATCTCATTGCCCGCAGGCGGCTGCGATTGCCGCCCGGGAAAGCGGTTGCCTACACCTTGGAACACGTGGGCAGTGCCATGCTGACAACCTCGATTGTGTTGGTGGCCGGGTTTTTGGTGCTGACCCTATCGGATTTTGCCATCAATGCTCAAATGGGCTTGCTGGTGGCCGTGACTATCGGTTTTGCTTTATTGACGGATTTTTTCTTGTTACCCCCCCTTTTGTTATGGGTGGAACGTGGAGTGCATGATGCAAAAGAATCTATTCATCGTTCTATGGCTTGAGCTTTTAATCATATTGGGCGCTGCCCAGGCTCCCGCCTGGGCCTTGAGCCCCGGGGAACGGGGCCTGGAAATCGCCCGCGAAGGGGAACGGCGGGATGAAGGATGGCAGAATTTCCGTACCGACTTGACTATGGTCTTGAAAAACAAACGAGGGGAAACCAGCGTGCGCCATCTTCGCAGCATGAATCTGGAAGGCGTGGAAGATGGAGACAAGAGCCTGTTGATATTCGACAGCCCCGCCGATGTCAAGGGAACCAAGTTTTTAACCTTCTCCCACAAGCACAGCGACGACGATCAATGGTTGTATCTGCCCGCCCTCAAACGAGTGAAGAGGATTTCCTCATCCAACAAGGGTGGCTCCTTCATGGGCAGTGAGTTTTCCTATGAAGACATGACCGCGCCGGTCCTGGAAAAATATGATTACAAGTACTTGCGGGATGACAACTACAAGGGCAGGAAGGTCTTCATCGTCGAGCGCTATCCGAAGGACCCTCACTCCCTTTACAGCAAGCAAGTCATCTGGACGGACCAGGAGCATTATATCCCCTGGAAGATCGACTATTTCAACCGCCGTGGCAAGCGCCTGAAAACCTTGACCTACCACAAGTACAAACGGTATCTGGGGCAATTCTGGCGGCCGGGCAAAATGCTCATGATCAACCACCGCTCCGGCAAGGCGACTGCCCTGGTGTGGAAAAACTATCGCTTTCGGGATCCATCCATCAGCCGGAACTGGTTTAATCCCGCCGTGCTGCCGAGAGTTCAGTGACATGGCCGGCAAGCGTCTGCTTTTCTTCGCCGAGGCGGTCACCCTGGCCCATTTGGCGCGTCCCTTGGCGCTGATAGAACAGCTGACAGGCAAAGAGTACGATATCCACCTGGCCTGCCCCAAAAACCCTTTCCGGCGCTTCCTGCGCGATTTTCCCTGCCCGGTTCATGAACTGGATTCCATGTCTCCCGCCAGCTTCCGGCGGGCATTGGACTGGGGTTTGCCCATTTTTACCGAAAAGCTTCTCAGGCAATATATCAAGACCGATTTGGCTTTGATGGACCGGCTCCGGCCGGATGCCGTGATCGGGGACTTCCGTCTCTCCCTCGCCATCAGCGCCCGGGTGGCAAAGGTGCGCTATATCAATCTTGCCAACGCCTATTGGCGGCCGGAATTTTGCCCGGTGCCGCCGCTGCCCCGCCTGAAGCCCTTCGCCTGGGTGCCCCGTCAATGGCTGGAGCCGGTGTTCAAGCAGCTGATTCCCCATGTTTTCGCGGCCCACGCCAAACCCTTCAACCGTTTGGCGAATGAGTACGGGTTGCAGGATTTTGGGGGGGATGTCAGAAATATTTACACTAACGGGGATACTGTGTTGTACTGTGATATTCCTGAAATGTTTCCCGGATTGCCCCTGCCGGATAATCACTATTTCCTTGGCCCCATTCTCTGGGCCCCCCCCGTCCCGGATCCTCCCTGGTGGGAGACCTTGCCCGACGACAAGCCTGTTGTGTATGTAGTGGCAGGCAGTTCTGGATCAGGCAAGGTGTTTAAAAAAGTCCTGGACTACCTGGCCCGCCAGCCGGTGACCGTGATTGCCGCGCTAGGAGGTGAAGACTCTGGTGTCCGGGGAAATCTGTACTGTTCCCCCTGGCTGGATGGTTTGAAAAGCGCACGGCGTGCGGACCTTATGATATGTAACGGCGGAGTGATGGGTTGCCATCAGGCCTGGATGGCGGGTATTCCCGTGCTGGGGGTTTGTTCCAACATGGATCAGTTTTTGAATATGAAAGCGGTCGAAAGTGCTGGATTGGGCAAGGGTTATTGTCAGGAAAGCTTTTTAGAAAATCAGATTTTGTCACCATTGGAATTCAAACAGCCAGAACGTCAAAGCCCGGATCTGGATGATTTGGCGGATAGAGTCTCTGGGCTTCTGCAATCCATAATGGAGCCTCGCTGTGAAATGTAGTCAAAAAATTTTACACATAGGGCAAGACAGTATGTTGTGAAGAAAGTGCTGGATGTTAGTATATTGTTTTTGTTTTTATTTTTTTTGGATGGCATGGCTGTTGCTTATGTATGTTACGAAACTGATGAGTTTCCTGATTTGAAAATTATTTTAGGAGTGGATTGATGAAAACAAGAAAGATTTGTTTTGTAGTCGGGGCGGTTTTGGCCCTGGGGGGCACCGGTGTTTATGCGGATACGGTGCTGTTCGATCATGACCAAGCAGGTCCTTTTAGCCAGGCCGATGGATTCGACTGGCTGCCAGGCAATGCGTTAGCCGTGGATGCGCTGAATGATGGCGTTTTGAGCGTAGGTGACACTTTTACCACTTATTACCAGGCGGAGCTTGGCTCTTTTTCCGACGGAGGTGCTGGTGTCACCACCTTGCCTACCGGCAGTGCCGGCCCCTATGAATATACAGGGGTGGCCATAATCCAGGAGGAAGTAACGCAAGCCATTGATCTTAATGCCGACAGCATTGTTGATCTGGTTCAGTTCAAGCATGTTGGTGGTACTTTCAAGATGTATTACGATGACTTTGGTGGTACCAATGCCGATGGGTTTGGCGGCAATTCTGGCCTTGGTTATGATGACGGCAAACTGATTTTGTCCGCCGATGTCGATGCTGGAGGCTCTACGTTCAGCTTGTCGAACCCGCAGCCAGTGGCGCTCGATCAATTTGGTTCCGATGACCTGCCCGGTATTCAAACTGTAACGGGTAACGGAAACACAAACGTTGATGCGAAAGTTACATTTGTGGATTCAAATTTTCTCAAGGGTGTCGATATAGGGGACATGATTGTAACCCTGAAATGGGACAGCACCCTGGCAACGCCGTTTGACAGCGTCAATCCAGAGAAAAGTGTCGTCGGAAACACCCCTGACTATGGAGCAGATAACATAAATGGCCTAGACACGGGTGCGGCCGGGAAAGAAGACTTCCATTTTGAAGCGGATGGTAACATGAGCTTTAAAACAAAAACTGTTCCTGAACCGGCAAGTCTAGCGCTTGTATCCCTGGGGCTTCTGGGGATGGGTGCATTTTCGCGCAAACGAAGTGCCTGATTATTATTTCCCGCCGACTCAAAACAAGGGGAGCGTTCTGCTCCCCTTGTCATTTCCCGTAGAATAAAATTTTAAAGACAACTTGAAGCGCTAGCGCTCCCAATGCAGAAGCAGTTCGAGTTTTAGTTCAACAATCTCCTCCACTGGAAGTATCAGGAGAGAGTGTCTTTCCTGATCAGGAATTTCAAGTATTCTAAATTGCCATAAAAAACATTTCTGTTATTGACAAGACCCTCCTGGTTAAAAATTTCGTGGACTTCCGGGAGATGGTTATGGGCGATTCCCGGGAAGAAATGATGATAAGGGTGCAGCGAAAAATTCAAATTTGGCATGAGCAGTTTTTCCCACCACTTGGGAAGTATGATTGGTGAGGTATCAATGACAGAAGCCTCGGGGATATATTGATGTTCGCAGATTGCTCCCCATCGGACAAATACCTGGAATACAGTGAGAAGGGGTAAAATCCAATAGAGTAATACTATATCCCAAATGCCCATCATGGAAAAAAAAGCAGCGAAGACACCGTAATAGATCCATTTGGACCAAGAGGGCAGAATATTAGGGCGCTGGAATTTCCCATCCTGTTTATCCAGTTTTTTCCCCTTAACCAGGTTGATGATGTTTATTCCCGTCAGATCTTTCAGGAAAATCTTGGCCAATTGACTCGGCTTCATTGGGAATGTCCATTCTGTGCCGGTTTTGCGTTGAATATCAGGATCTTCTTGTATTGAAAAAAAATACCGGTGATGACGCAAGTGGACTTGGGAGTAGTTTTCTACAGTAAGAACCAGTAAGGGATAGGCGCACAGAAAGTTGGCAATAGGATCGCCAAATTTTGCTTTTCCCAGCAGGCAATGAGATTGTTCGTGGACTAACAATCCAAGAACATTTTGCCGACTGGCGACGATGAAAATTGTCAAGAGGCTTACGAAAATATTTTGTGCCAATGTGGCAGCCCAGATGGATAAAATGATAGTTGTCCAGGCCCCCAAGGCTTGTTTGATGAAGGCTCCTGGCTCAGGGCCGGTCAGTTTTCTGATTTTCTCCCTGGCTGCTGAGGGAAGTGCTTCGGGTCCCGCTGTCAAGGCAGGAGGCAAGGGTTTGCTCGCTGTATTCATCATCTTTATCTTTGCTCCTCAATTAGACTATTGAATGACCACGGATATTTTTGATAACAAATACTATTTTTTGCTTTTCCATAAAAAAGCCGGCTCATACGCCGAAGGAAAGAAATACCCAAAAAACGCCCAGAACCAGAGTATGGGGTGTTTGACCATGATTTTCCCGGCATTCGGTTCCAGTGCCAGGTTCATATTATGGTCAAGGGCGCGGTTGAATTCATCCAGAAACCGGTAGTTGCTGAAGGGCACGAGACGATCCATGTATGAACGCTGCCAGGAAGCCGCGACCTGCAGCCCCAGTTCTTCCCCAAGCTTCTTCAGCCCGGATTGGGTCAAAATGACCCGGTGATAGGGCTGATGCAGGCGCATGATGTGTCTTTCCAGATCACCCATGTCTTCCACGCCTTCCGAGTCGGCGGTGCCCAGATACAGCAGCCCGCCGGGTTTGACCAGACTTAAGGCGTCTTTCATCATGATGCGGGGATCATCCACGTGCTCAATCACATCATTGGCGATCACGCAGTCGAATGTTTCTTCAGGTTTGTCTTGCCAGCCCGGCACATATGGATCCCAACCCGCCACATTCCGGTAACCCTGTAACCGCAAAAATTCCACCAGCACTCCATTGCCGCAACCGTAATCCAGAATCCGGTGAGTTTTCTCCAACCCTGCCTTTTGCAAGCGATTCAACAGGTTTTTCAGGGTTCCCCGGGCGAAGATATCCAGTTTGCGCTTGTTCAAAGGGTATTTGGCGTAGATTTCCTCGTAGTCCACAGGCTGCAAACTGTGAATCGCCTGGCACTTCGGGCATTTCCACAGAGGGAATTGCGTGTCCAGATAGCCTTCGATATTGCCCCGCACCTGGCCGAAATTTTCCGGCCGGTCCGGGACAATGGGTTCGTGACAAAGACTGCAATGGGTATAGGCGGGGTGGTCGGGCAACATCATGATTCCTCACTGATGGGTTAGATGATCGGCGATGCGCAGGGCATTGGCGGCAATGGTCAGGGCCGGGTTGATGCCGCCGCTGCTGGGGAAAAAGGATGCATCGGCAATATACAGGTTGTCCAGTTCATGGGCCTGGTTCCAGCGGTTGAGCACCGAAGTATCCGGATCATTGCCAAACCGGCAGGTGCCGCAAACGTGCGCGATCCGTTCGTTGTTTCCGGCTTGATCGAGGCGTTTGACCGGCCACGGCGCCAACGCGGTCTGAATTTCCCGCCGGAAAGTTTTCAGGCGTTTTTTGTCATAGTCACTGAGCCGGTAATACAGTTTGCCCTTGCCCTCGGAATCGGTTTCAACCCGGTTTTCCAGGTAGGGCAGATCCTCCAGGATTCCTGCAAACGCGGCCTTGCCCGAGATCATGGCGTGGACCGCCCTGGCCAAAACAGGCCGGAGGGCGGGGAACAGGGGAGCAAGCCATGGTGCGGCATTGGCAAAGTCCTGCCGCAAGCTGTCCATTATCATTGGCAGGGGTGGCAGCATGCCGAAGGATTGCACCGAACCGAGTTTGCCGTTCCCGGTGAGATAAAAATCATTGAATGCTATCTGTTTGCGGTAGTAATCCAGCGGTTGCGGCAATTTGACCAGGTAGAGATCAATGGCATGGCGCATCAGATTTCTGCCCACCATGCCCGATCCGTTGGCCAGCCCCCTGGGCCAGTGCCGGTTTGCCGAGCGCAACAGTAGTAACGGGGTTTGCAGGGCACCCGCGGCAAAAATGAAGACCTCGCCTTGGATGCGGGTTTCGCCGGATGGGCTACGGCATACGACCGAATGAATTGCCTGTTGCCCGGCTTCGGCCCGGATCACTTCGCAGTTATCCACCAGGGCGGCACCGTGGTGTGTCAGGGCGGGGGCCAGGCAAACGGTGGCGCTGTCTCTTTTGCCGCCGGTGGCGCAAAGATAGCCCTGACAGTCGCGGCATTTTTCCTGTTCCGCGCATGCTCCGGGTACCCGGTAAGGATGCAGGCCTTTGGTTTGCAGGTGTTCGGCAATTCCACGATTGACCGGGTCGTAAGGCGGACTGGGAGCCAGGGGGTCTAGCACAGAAGCGCGCAAGGGGTCGGTGGCGCCATACACCTGAAACAACTTTTCCGCTGCTCTGTACCAGGGGCGCATTTCCTCGTAGGTGACCGGCCAGGCCGGCGGTAATGTGGTGTTGCCATCATGGGGGTGATGTTTGCCGGGTTCGAAATCTTCCGGGAAGAAACGCTCCAGGGCGCCGCCGTATAAACTGCTGGAGCCACCGCTACCCATGCCTATAAACGGGGTGAAGGTTTTTTTCCGGTGCGTGCTGTAATCATCCAAGGGTTGGTTCCACCGCCCCGCCTTGGGCAAGATTTCTGCCAAGGGAATGGATTGCCGCCGGGTAATCATTTCCGCATATTCTCCGGCAAAGTTCTCATGGGCCAGGAGATTCTGCCCTCGCTCCAGAAACAAAACCGACTTTCCGGCTTGCGCCAACGCCCAGCCGATGGTCGCACCTCCCATGCCGGTGCCGATCACGACCACATCCCATCGTTTCCTGGCGGCTGTCTTGATTTCCATGTGGCTACTTGCGTGTCAAAGTGCTGAGAGGGAGCCTGATTGAGCGGGAGAAGGGATGATGGGCCTGGCCTATACGACCGGCGAAGACGATGGAAGCGGTGTCGCCATACAGCTTCGAGAAACCCTTTGCCAATCTTTCCGCGCCGGACTGGACCGCTTCGCAATCAGTAAAATGCAGTTTTTTTTGCACATACCCGGAAAAGATCACCGGCGTCATTTCCGGCTGCAGTTGCAGCCCTAGCGAAGTCGCAGTCAGCCAAAACCGCTGCAAGGCCCGGCCAGCATGAAAATAGTCTTCGATAGCTTCAGGTTGTTCGTCCGCCACGATAGCGAAATGGGCGGCGCAGAAGATTCCCGGTAACAGATCCAATTGCATTCTGGGCGCCAAGGTGCCGGCCAGCCAGCGATTCATGAATTCAATCCGTTTCCAGCTCTGCATGGCCCAGCGCATGAGCTTTAGCGTCAGGGGGTCGAGCCCTACCGCCTGGTCGGGGATTTTGTCTTCGCTGAAGCGGGCGTTCCATTCAATGACTTGCTTGTGGACTTCATAGGCTTCTGGCATGGTCAGGCGCAGTTTGGCATTGTCGAACATCAGCTTGGCGGCCTGCATGCGCTTTTGCCATCCTTCCAGCCACAATATTTGATAATGTGCCCCCACCGATTGTTCCAGGGCTTTTTTTTCTTTTGCCGTCAGTGGCCGGGTTTTGAATGGACGGCGGTTGACACTGCGGAGGGGGAGATAGGGGAACAGGGGATCGGGCCTGAGGTTTTTGTCTTGCCGAAGGAAAACGTCGATGATCGGATGGGTGTCGGGTCTGTCCGGCCGCAACTGGAAGTCCGCCGCCAACCCGAACTGGCTGGCGGCGATGGCGATGCTTTCCAGCAATGCGCCGATGGCCAGTTGGCTGGCCCGGCCTTCAAGATCATAAACGCACCAGTCACGGGTATCGTGGCCATGGATGACGATATGCTTGTCGTCGATGATTTCAAATCGCCAGGGCTGGGTGTTGTCACCGGAAGGTGCCCAGCGGGCCGCTTCTAGTATCTGCTCCGGTATTGTCTGGGGAGGTTTTTCAGTGGGCTCGTCAGAATTTTTTACACTCATGAATTGTTTCCGGGCAATGGTCAGGGCCAATTTCTGAAGCGGGTTGCGGTTACCGCCGGGACGCCAGGTTGTTGCCATTTTATTCCGGTAGGCATCGAACTGTAATCCCCACGGTGCGGATTTTACCGGGCCTCGATTGAGTAGAATCTTCAGTGCCTCAGTGGCGGCAACGCCGGCGCACAATTCACAAGCCATGGGCGTGGAGGGACCTATGTGTTTGGCAAGCTTTACGGCAGTGGGATCCACAAGATAACTCGACTGTAACATTCTGGGTGACAATCCCAGAAGAAAGCGAATGATTTGTTCATCTTCTGATTGCCCCTCCAGTTGAAAATATTCTTCAAAAGTCATCTTTCCGGGTAAAAAGTTCAATAACGCCGCCCCCATCCCCAGGGGGGCGGCTGTCACTGCGGGTATGCCTTCTTTTGCGCAGTAAGCAAAGACCGTCCGGCGGGCATCGAAAGCGAAGAAGTCCAGCCCGTCCACGTACAAATCCACGCCTGTAAAAAAATCTGACAGATTGTGTGGGTGGACACCTTCCGGAAAAATTTTGATCTCGAGCTCAGGGTTGATGTCCCGGGCCGTTTCGGCCAGAACTTCCACTTTTGACCGTCCCAAATGGCTGATCGAAGCACCAGCCTGGCGGTTGAAGTTTGCCGGCTCAAAAATATCAAAATCGGCGATATGAAACGCGCCGATACCAAGGCGGGTCAAGGTTAGCAAATGATTGCCACCTACCCCTCCCATGCCTGCGATGGCAATGCGTTTGCTTTTGAGGATTGCTTGTTCGATTTTTGTCAGCCAGCCGATATTTCGGGAAAAGGCCAGCTGATAGTCGAAGTCTGTGATGGTGCTCATAGTTTCCATATTAGATTGTTCTACACTTTAAATATAGTCGGACTTAACGTCTATAGATTATGGAATGTTGCTGAAGGAATCACCGAATATGACCAACAGCCAAGGAGCCTTGGGAGAGGCTAAATCAAGGGGGAAGGACCTGTGTGCGCAGTTTTATGAATATTTCGAAGTGCTTCCCGCCGATACGGAGGCATTGTTGCATGAGGTCTTTCAGCTTAGGTTCCAGGTTTATTGTGTGGAAACCGGTTTTGAGCGTAAGGAAGATTGCCGAAGAGAGGTCAAAGAAGACAGGGAAATCTGGCTGGAAACCGATGAATACGATCACCGTGCGGTGCATTATCTGGTCCGTCATCGCCGGACCGGCCTTTGCGCTGCCACAGTAAGGCTGGTTTTGCCCAATGACAATGATATCAATGATCCCTATCCCATTGAAAATCATTGCCTGCTGGATGATCCCGTCAAAGATCCCGATATTCGAAAACACTTGGCGGAAATTTCCCGCTTTGCGGTTTCCAGGGAATTCAAGAAACGGCGCGGTGAGGCAAAAAGGCTGGCCGGGATTTCGGAAGAGACAGAAATCTACTTTGAGCCAAACGAACGGCGGATATTACCCCATATGACGGTTGGGTTATTCGCAGGCATTGTACGAATGAGTTATAGCCATAATATTACCCATTGGTATGCCGTGATGGAACCGGCATTATTACGGTTGTTGCGCCTGTTTGGAATCCGTTTTGTTCCCATTGGTCCGGATGTAGACTATCATGGGCTGCGCCGGCCTTGTCTGGCGGAGGTCAATAAAGTATTGCCCAATATGAGAAGAGTGAATTCGGAGGTGTGGGATCTAATTACCGACTACGGCAAATATGCAAGCCCCCGAATTGACCAAGCCAAATAGCTCTCGATGAACTGCTTTCTCCCCAACTTCTGCGATGTCCGCATTTTGCTGCTGGTAGTGCTGGGCTCGATTTTCCTGGCATTGCTCATGACCCTGGTTAGCGGCGTGGAAGGCGGGTTTTGGAGAGAAATGGGGCTGCGGGGCATGTTTCTCACTTGGGTTGCCCTGTTGTGTGCGTTTTTTCTGTGTGTTTTGCGAAATGTATTGGAGCGGTTTCAGGCGCTTTTCCAGGCATCGGCGGTTGTCATTCTGACTTGCGCGGTGACGCTGTTATTGACATGGCTTGCTTATGATGTGTTTTCTGTTTCCAGGCTTGTCCCCGGGGTGGCGGATCACCCCCCTTATCTTCGCCATTTCAGTATTGCCCTGTTGATAAGTATCGTTCTGCTGCATTATTTCTATCTTCAGTACCAATGGCGCCAACAAGTTCAGGCAGAGGCCGAGGCCCGTTTGCAAGCCTTGCAGGCCAGGATGCGGCCCCATTTCCTTTTTAATAGTCTAAATTCCATTGCCGAGCTTATTGCCACGGATACCGCAGCGGCGGAGGACCGGATAGCCGATTTGGCGGAATCTTTGCGCGCCGCTTTGCAGCTGGACAGCCGGAAATTGGTGCCTTTGGCGCAAGAAATGGACTTGACCCGCCATTACCTTGCCTTGGAACAGGCACGGCTGGGGGAAAGATTAACCATCCACTGGAAAATAGAGCCAATCTTGCGGGAGATCAAGGTTCCCCCATTTTGCTTGCAACCTTTGGTGGAAAATGCAGTTTACTATGGCGTCGAACCTTCTGCGGCGGGGGGGCAAGTGGAGATTTCGGCGGTTCAACAAAAAAAATATGTGGTGTTGAGTGTCAGGAATACGATGCCTCAATTCGTCAGTAGAAAGCGCCAAGGGAATCATTTTGCATTGCAGAATATCCAAGCCAGATTGTCGGCCTGTTTCCAGGATCAAGCCAGACTTTGGATCAGCACTGCCGACGGTTGGTATCAAGTGCGGCTGCGCTTACCGTTAAAATCTAGCGCCTGACGGTTTTTTGAACGGCTTCACAAAGCAACGCCAAGCCAACGGCTATGCTTATATATATCGATTATTTGGCGATGCAAATCTCATGAATCTTGTCATCACCGATGATGAAGCACCTGCCCGCGAGCGTCTGTGTCGTTTGGTCCAAGAAGTTGCCCCAAAGTGGCGTGTCGTGGCTAAGTTGGGCAATGGCCTGGATGTGGTGGATTATTGTGCGGCCAATCCAGTGGATTTGGTGCTGCTGGATATTTGCATGCCGGTCATGGATGGTCTGGAAGCGGCGCAAAAATTGATTCGACTGCCAATGCCACCGGCGATTGTGTTTGTCACCGCTTTCGAAGATCATGCCTTACAGGCATTTGAGGCGGAAGCTGTGGATTATTTGCTCAAACCAGTCCGGAAAGAGCGTTTGGCGGCCACCTTGAAGCGGGCACAGATTTGGATGGCGGTTTGCAGGCAAGGTGATTC
>JALSQY010000171.1 GCA_026985035.1 Methylothermaceae bacterium | reverse complement strand
TCCACCCTTTGCCCACAGCAACGCAAGAGATAAGATTGCTCTGCCATGGACAAAGCATGAATAAACCCTCAGCGGAAAGCTGAAACACTTGACAGGTCAAAACATATCAGCCCGGATATTTCATCAGTATCCCGGATGATGGCGCAGGACAGGCGCGTCTGGGCCAGCCAGGGCAGGGATAGGATTTGGGCCGGGGACAAAATGGCTCCTGCCTTTTGTCAGGAATCACCGTGATTTATGTTTATACGTCAGTTATTTATCCAGAGGCCCAAAGCCGGCTGGTGAAATATCCGGGCCAGGGTTCTATAACCGGAAAAACAGGAGGCAATATGCAAAGATTAGTCTTATTAGTACCTGATGTTGAAATCGCCCATAAGATTGTGGATGAGTTATTGTTAGCAAGAGTGCGCGAGGAAAACATACACATTATCGCCAAAGAGGGCGTGGCATTGGACGACCTTCCTGAAGCAGGCTTGAAGGAAAAAACCGACCTGATTCCAGCCATCAAACGAGGCCTAGCGGCAGGATCTGCTACAGGCCTGCTGGCAGGTTTGGTCGCGGTAATTTTACCGACAGGCTTGGTAGCGGCTGGTGGCGCGGTTATTCTAGCAGCCACTTTGGCAGGAGCGGCTATTGGTGCGTGGGCGGCCAGTTTGATTGGCGTATCCGTCCCCAGCGAAGAGGTTCAAAAATACGAAGAAGCCATTGAACGCGGGGAATTGTTGATGCTGGTGGATATCCCCAAATCCTGTACGGAAGAAGTCACTGACCTGATTCGGAAACACCACCCAGAAGCTGAAATTAAAGAAGTGGAATATATGCCGCCAGCCTTACCTGAAATGCCGGACGAATAGCCTGAAAGATTAAGGGAAACCGGAGTAGTTTCGGTTTCCCTTAACCGCGAAGACAAAAAAGCTCAGACAATCCAATGCCACTGGTCAAACATTGCTGCTTGGCCGTAATATTCACCTTCTCTATCCAAAAGATTCCAGACTATAGCGTTTTTTATCCAAAACCGCTTTCGGCTAGCCGTAATCCTGACCCCGCAATAATTGCTGATGTAGCCATTCGTTGTCACTTCTTGTAACAACCTTTGGCGGTCTTCCATGACCGCAGGTTCCACCGATAACCGCGATGGAGTCGTCACAAAGCTATTCCAATCCATTTCAAACAGCTTTTGCGCGCTAAGATTGGCATAATTGAAAATAGGATCTGATTCTGTGCCATGGGAAACCAATACAAAAGGAGCATGATAGAGCCATTGCGCCACATCAGAAACAGGCGCCTTGGAAAGAACCAAATCATCTCCCGTCCAGTGCTGAAAGCTGGCACATACGAGCTTGATATGCGCATTTAAAAAATGATTATCAGGGGCGGGTTCTGGCCAACGCATAATCTATCGGCTCAGTAATGAATAGCGATTGCATTTGGGTTTGCCGCGCCACAATGGCGACATTTGGCCCGATCATTTTCCAGCAGGTGCTCACATTTGCTGCAAGCAGCCGGCTTTGGCGATGATTGTAAAAGTGATTGCCAATGATTGAAGTCATTGGATTGCCCCCATTTTAATAATTCCTTCACCCGCCGGACGGTAAATGGGTGCTCAGTGTCCCCAATTATGACGGATTCCATAAGCTTTTGGACCGTGCTTTCTTCGTTCGAGTTGTCGTCGTTAACTTGGGCACAAACTGTCTCCCAATTGATTTGGTTTGCAAGACAAGCCGGCCCTTCAGAAGCTCGTAATACCGTCCTCAAAACTTGTTGAATATTCTCGCCAAATAACACGGCAACACGATCGGCCGATTGCTCACTCTTGAAATACCAGTACAACAAAGCGATACGCAAAGGCGTAGATAGTGTATTTAAGGGGCGAGGCAAACTGTCACCATATTGAAGGAGCATTTTGGTCATGGAGCGATACAAAACATGATTGAAAAAAATATGGCCACACTCATGCGCAAGAGCAATGCGTATATCATCTCCCAGGCAATCGAGTAAAGCAGTACTGATAATAATAAACTTCTGATGTTCTCCAAGCGTATAGGAAAAGGGATCATGGTGAACTTCGAGAAAAAGCCTGGGCGTCTCAATATCAAGTTGCCGGGAAATTTCGACCAAATAGCCGTGAATGTTGGGAAGCTGATTGGGGCCCAATTGTATATGATGTTTGCTGGTAATCTGCGCTAGAAAATGCTCGTCAAATACTTTGAGAAAGGCCCTCACAGCCGTGGAAAACAATGGTAACGATTCTAATTTTTCCAGTGCTGCGCTGTCCTCGGGATGAATGATGGCTCTGGGTGTTAACTGCATATCACAAGCGCTCCAAGGGTAATTCCTGCTGAATGTAAGTCGCCTCCCGGTAAAACCTGACTACAACCAGAAACAGCATGGATGTGATGGCCATGACCGTAGTGAAAAACCAGAAATAATCAGCACCAACCAGTTTACTCGTATCATCGGGATTACGAATAAAAAAATTGACTCCGCTGGTAAATAAATTGCCTGCGGCAACCGACGCCATGAAAAAAGCCATGATAAAAGACTTCATGGCATTGGGGGCTTGGGTATAGGAAAACTCCAAACATGTGATCGATACTAAAATCTCAGCCGAGGTCAAAACAAGATAAGCCACTAATTGCCAGGCAATATGGGGTGCTTGACCAGCATCGATACGCATCTGTAACCAAGCCGTTAGTGCAAAAGCAAGCACGGTGACAAACATACCGGCAGCCATTTTCCGCATCGGTGTCAGCACAAAACGGCGTCCCACCGCAGGATAAACACCATGGGTGAATAACGGCACCAGCATAATAATCAGTAGAGGATTGATAGCCTGCAGTTGTGAAGGAAGAATTTCATACCCAAATAGCATCCGGTCCATTTGCTCGGCTTGTAGCACCCACGAGGAGCCCGTTTGATCAAACAGCGCCCAAAACATGGCCACGAACAAATACACGATGCTCAGCTTAGACAATACCTTCAAACCTGAAGCACTAAATACCGAACGAATAAATCCGATCCCTCCGGGAGGAATGTGGGCATAACGATACCGTCCCGCCCAAAATATCAAAGTAGCCAATGCCATCAACACGCCAGGCACGGCAAAAGCAATAGAGGATCCAAAATGGCGCAGCAAATAAGGGGTAATTAGCATGGCGGCAAAAGCGCCCAAATTGATGGCGATATAGAACCAGCCAAATGCCCGGCTTATCAAATGATGGTTGCTGGCGCCAAATTGATCGCCCATGTGAGCCGAAACACAGGGCTTGATTCCACCCGCGCCAAGGGCAATCAGAGACTGGCCCATCAACAAGCCGGTGCGAGTATCATCCAATGCCAATACAAAATGCCCAAGGCAATACACCAATGATAAGGTAACAATGGTTCTATATTTGCCCCACGCTCCATCCGCCAACAGGGCGCCCAGGATAGGAGTGACATACACCGCCGAAACAAACAGGTGAAACCAGCCTTTTGCTTCCTCAGGAGACATGAAATCAGGTTGGCCACTGGCATCCAGTAAGTATTGCGTCATATACACCACCAAAATGGCACGCATTCCATAGTAACTAAAGCGCTCTGCTGCCTCGTTCGCCACGATGAAAGGGATACCAGGCGGCATGGACTGGATTGCTAACGGAGCAGTGCGATATTGCGGCATAAAATTATAAATTCTGTTGATTCATCTTGAATTTTGTCAGATCCCCCGCATACAAAAAAGCTTCGTCTCCCAACGCATGATCCAGTATCATAAGGTTGACTCTTTCTTTTACCAACAAAAATACCAAGGAGTCGTACGCATGTTCCCCATTCGTGACACCATTCCCAGCCACGCCCCACCCCTGATGACGTGGGCGATTATTGGCGCCAATACCGCTGTTTTCTTGTTCGAACTCAGCCTAAGCCCACAACAACTGGAAGCCGTGTTTTACTGGTTTGGACTAGTCCCTGCCCGCTATTCTCACCCGGAATGGGCCATGCTGCTGGGCTTCCCGGTGGATAATTACTGGCCATTTCTGACCAGTATGTTTCTTCACAGCGGCTGGATGCATTTTATCGGTAATATGTGGACCTTGTGGATTTTTGGCGATAATGTGGAAGACCGCATGGGGCCTGTACGCTTTTTATTCTTTTATCTTCTGTGTGGTTTGATTGCCGCTGCGGTTCATTGGTTTACCAATCTCCATTCCACCGTCCCGACTATCGGAGCCTCCGGCGCAATTTCCGGGGTCCTCGGGGCTTATTTCTTACTGTTTCCCAGAGCATACATCATTACCTTGATTCCTATCTTTTTCTATCCCTTGTTCGTGGCAATTCCCGCCGTCACCTTCGCCTTGATTTGGTTCTTCAGTCAATTATTTTCTGGAGCAGCCGCTTTGTTGGGTCCTGGCCAGGTGGGAGGGATTGCATGGTGGGCACATATTGGGGGATTCATCGCTGGCGTACTGCTATGCAAACTATTTGTGCATCCCGGCCGGAAACATGCACCCTACAAAGATGAAGTCGATTACGACAACGCTTGGGACATCAAGCTTTAAGCTTTTGGATTTAGGAGGCAAGGTGGATTTTACATCGTTATTTTGGTTGTTTTTTTTACTGTCGGCATTGCAACCTGTGATTCATCAGCGCATGCTGGATGCGAGCCGGGCCCGCTTGATTTCCCGCATCGAAAACAAGCGCGGCAGCCGGGTGATCCTTATGGTGCACCGGCAAGAATCAATGAATTTTCTCGGTTTTCCGGTGGTGAAATACATCGATGTTCATGACTCGGAAGAAGTCATTCGCGCCATCCATTTGACCGATCCGGAAATCCCCATCGATCTGGTGCTACACACCCCGGGCGGACTAGTATTGGCAGCATTGCAAATTGCGCGCGCCATTTCGCGCCACAAAGGCAAGGTACGAGTGATCGTTCCCCATTACGCCATGTCCGGCGGCACGCTTATCGCCTTGGCCGCAGATGAAATCATCATGTGTGAGCATGCGGTGCTGGGGCCGGTTGACCCACAATTGGGGCAATTCGCCGCCGCTTCCATCCTCAAAGCTGTGGCCCAAAAAGACCCTAACGAAATAGACGATCAAACGCTAATCCTGGCGGATCAATCAGAAAAGGCCATTCGTCAGGTCCGCGAAGCGGTTTATGAATTTCTTAGTCCCCGCTACAGTGACGAAAAGGCACGGGAACTGGCGGAGCTTTTATCGACCGGCACCTGGACCCACGACTATCCCATCACTTCCGATGAAGCCAAAAGATTGGGCCTGCCTGTGAATACCGAAATGCCGGAAGCCTTTCTACAACTAATGGCCCTTTACCCCCAACCCGTGCGCCGGATGCCAACCGTGGAATATTTACCTGATCGCCGCACCCAAGAACCGAGAGGCTCCAACTCCTCCAAGCAATGACAAGAATAACCAAACCCAATGGATGACCCAAAACTCTATGATTTGGCTTATCAAGCGGGAAAATTACTGAAATCGCAAGGATGGATGTTGGTGACCGCCGAATCCTGCACCGGCGGCTGGGTGGCGAAATGCATCACCGATATCCCGGGAAGCTCTGAGTGGTTTGAGCGGGGCTTTGTCACCTACGGCAACCTCGCCAAAATAGAAATGCTCACGGTACGCCGCAAAACATTGGAACAATATGGCGCGGTCAGTCAACAAACGGTAGCGGAAATGACAGCGGGCGCACTGGCCCATAGCCATGCCCGTTACGCCTTGGCAGTCAGCGGCATTGCAGGCCCCGCCGGTGGAACCCCGGACAAACCCGTTGGCACGGTATGGCTTGCATGGCAACAGCGGGGGAAAGATTGCCATACTCATTTGGCCCACTTCCAGGGCAACCGGGAAAGCATCCGCAGACAAGCGGTTGCATTGGCTTTACAAGGTATTCTGGATGGCTACGGAACAGACTAAGCCGAGCAAATACCGCCTCTTTTTCGCCCTTTGGCCATCCCCCAAAGTACTGGATACATTGAGGCAAACCCAAAGATCGCTTGAAATAGAAATAAAAGATGGCAAGCGCGTGAGTCCAGCTAATTTTCATATCACCTTGCTGTTTTTAGGCGATATCCCGGAAGATCAAATCTCCGCCCTCAAATCCCTGGCGGCAAAAGCCCCGCTTGAACCTTGTGAGTTGATTTTGGATCGCGTGGAACATTGGGTGCGTCCTGCCGTCGTATGCCTTGTTGCCACTCAAACACCACCGGCACTGGACAACTTAGTGGCAACAATGAAAAGGGGGTTGCGCCAATTGGGCCTCAAAACGGAAAAAAGGCCCTTTCGCCCTCATTTAACCCTGGCTCGCAAAGTCAAAAAAAGAATGGTCGGACACACAATTGAACCCATCCATTGGCCAGTCCGAGATTTTGTATTGGTTGCATCGGAATTGAACCGGGAAGGTTCCCGTTACCGGATCATTGACCACTGGCCGTAGTGGTAAGTTCTACAATGCCAAAAGCATGACGGCAATCACCGCTACCGGCTATGTTAGCGGTATGAGATAATATAACAATTTTGAATCAGGCAAGAATTATGCTAGACGAAAACAAACGCAAAGCGCTTGGTGCTGCACTCCTTCAGATTGAAAAGCAATATGGCAAAGGTGCGGTAATGCGCATGGGAGATACCGGTCCCGTACGCGACATTGAAGCGATATCCACCGGCTCGCTGGCGCTGGATATCGCTCTGGGCATCGGTGGACTCCCCAAAGGGCGCGTGGTGGAAGTCTATGGTCCGGAATCTTCCGGTAAAACCACGCTGGCCTTGTCTGCCATTGCCGAAGCCCAGAAACAAGGCGGCGTCGCGGCCTTTGTGGATGCCGAGCATGCGCTGGACCCTGTCTATGCGCAGAAACTTGGGGTCAATCTCGACGACCTGCTGGTTTCCCAGCCGGACACCGGCGAACAAGCCCTGGAGATTGTCGACATGCTGGTACGCTCCGGTGCCATTGACATTATCGTGGTGGATTCCGTCGCCGCTCTGACCCCAAAAGCGGAAATCGAAGGCGAAATGGGCGATGCCCATGTGGGCCTCCAAGCGCGGCTTATGTCCCAGGCCCTACGCAAGCTGACCGCCAACATCAAGCGCTCCAACGCCCTTGTCATTTTCATCAACCAAATTCGTATGAAAATCGGCGTCATGTTCGGTAATCCGGAAACCACCACCGGCGGCAATGCGCTTAAATTCTATGCATCGGTGCGCCTTGATATCCGCCGTACCGGCGCAATCAAAAAAGGGGAAGAAGTGCTCGGTAACGACACCAAGGTCAAAGTGGTCAAAAACAAAGTGGCCCCTCCCTTCAAAACCGCCAATTTTGAAATTCTCTACGGCGAGGGGATTTCCAAGCTGGGTGAATTGATTGATTTGGGCGTTGATTACGGTTTTGTGCAAAAATCCGGCGCTTGGTACAGTATCGGCAAACAGCGTATTGGCCAAGGCAAAGACAATGCCCGCCAATATCTGAAAGAACATCAGGAATTGGCCGAAGAATTGGAGCAAAAGATTCGGGCTAAAGCTTTTGGAACCGAGCTCCCTGCAGAGGCTGGCGAAACAGCTGCAACCGTCGCAACGGAGAAGAAAGACTGACCGGAACGGACGAACCCACTAAACTTAGGCAGATTTGCCTTAAACTGCTGGCCCGTCGTGAACATGGCGCGGAAGAACTGGCAAGGAAACTCATCGCAAAGGGGTTTTCGCAATCTTCCGTTGCCTCGGTGATTGAAGAACTACAGCAGCAGGGCTGGCAAAGTGACCGCCGTTTTGCGGAAAGTTACATCCGTTCCCGTTGGGAGCGCGGTCACGGCCCGATCCGAATTCGCTATGAATTACAGCAGAAAGGGCTTGCTTGTGAACTTATCGACACTGCCCTGAATGATAGTGGCATTGATTGGGACCAGGCTCTGGAAAAACTCTATCGCCATAAATATACTGACAAACCCATTACCAATCATTCGGAACGGGCCAGACGGTGGCGGTTTTTACAACAACGTGGTTTTGATTACGAACAAATTCATCGCTTATTGGATGATTGATGAAAACACTAAGCACTGCGGAAATCCGCACTTTGTTTTTAGATTACTTTCGCCAACACGGCCATACTATCGTCCCCTCCAGTTCGCTCATTCCTGTGAACGATCCCACCCTGCTATTCACCAATGCGGGCATGGTGCCTTTCAAAGACGTGTTTTTGGGGCGCGAAACCCGCCCTTACACCCGTGCCGCCTCGGCACAGAAATGCTTGCGCGCTGGTGGAAAACATAACGACCTGGAAAATGTCGGCTATACTGCCCGACACCATACTTTCTTCGAAATGTTGGGGAATTTCAGCTTCGGAGATTACTTCAAGCGCGAGGCCATCCATTATGCCTGGGAATTTTTGACCGGAAATCTTGCCATCCCGCAAGAAAAATTATGGGTGACGGTTTTCGAGGAGGACCGGGAAGCTGAAGATATTTGGCTGAATGAAGTCAAAGTTTCTCCCGAACGCTTCGCGCGGATTGGCGCCAAAGACAATTTTTGGTCCATGGGTGACACCGGCCCTTGCGGGCCTTGTACCGAAATATTCTACGATCACGGCCCTGAAATTCCAGGCGGGCCGCCAGGCACGCCGGAGGCGGACGGAGACCGTTATGTGGAAATCTGGAATTTGGTTTTCATGCAATTTGACCGGGCCTCTGACGGCACTTTATCGCCCCTGCCGAAACCATCGGTGGATACTGGCATGGGCCTGGAGCGGATTGCCGCTGTAATGCAAGGTGTTCACAGCAATTACGATATCGATATTTTTCAACATCTCATTCGGGCCGCCGCCAGTCTCGCTCAAATTCAAGATCTTAACAACAATTCGCTCCGAGTCATTGCCGATCACATTCGCGCCGCTGCCTTTCTAATTGCCGATGGCGTGTTGCCTTCCAACGAAGGCCGGGGTTATGTCCTAAGGCGAATTATCCGCCGCGCTATCCGCCACGGCTATAGGCTGGGGATCCGCGATATTTTCTTTTATAAACTGGTCGCCCCCCTTTGTGAAGTGATGGGAGATGCCTATCCCGAACTGATGGAAAACCAACCCACCATTGAACAGATCCTCATCAAAGAAGAACAGCGTTTCGCGGAAACCCTGGAACAAGGGTTGACGCTACTGGAAGATAGTTTAAAGCGCCTTGAGGGCAAACGCCTCCCTGGAGACCTGATTTTTCAACTCTACGATACTTACGGGTTCCCGGTGGATCTGACCCGGGATTTTGCTTTGGAGCACGGACTGGCACTCGACCTGGAGGGTTTCGAACAGGCCATGGCCCAGCAAAGAGAGCGGGCCCGGGCCGCCAGTGGCTTTAACTCGGATTATCACAAAGTAATCCCCCTCCACGGCAAAACTCGGTTCGTCGGTTATGACCAGTTACAAGCAAAGGCAAAAATAGTTGCCTTGCTCAAGGAGAGAGAAGAAGTCGATACCCTGGCGGCCGGGGAATCTGGCATCATCATTCTGGATGAAACACCGTTTTATGCCGAAAGTGGCGGCCAAGTGGGCGACCGAGGCATCATTCGAACCGAATCAGGATTGCTACGGGTGGAAGATACACAAAAACAAGGCGATGCCATCTTGCATTTCGGAAAAGTCATCCAGGGACAACTGCGTCAAGGAGACCCATGCAGCGCCGAGGTCGATGAAGAACTGCGCCACGCCACGGCCTTGAACCACTCAGCCACCCATTTGTTACACGCCGCGCTGCGCAAATTACTGGGCGATCACGTGCAGCAAAAAGGTTCGCTGGTAGATTGGCAACGGCTGCGCTTCGACTTTTCTCACTTCGAGCCCCTCAGCCGGGATCAGATTGAAGAAATAGAGCGGTTGGTTAACGCGCAAATCCGCCGCAATTTAGCAGTCTCCGCCAAGGAGATGGCTAGGGATGAAGCACTAGCAGTTGGCGCTGTCGCCCTGTTTGGAGAAAAGTACGGCAATCGGGTGCGAGTATTGGCAATGGGGGATTTTTCCGTGGAATTGTGCGGTGGCACCCATGTAAAGCGCACGGGGGATATTGGCTTTTTCAAGATCACCGCAGAAACCGGCATTGCTGCCGGGGTTCGTAGAATTGAAGCCGTCACAGGAGAACAAGCCGTTCGTTGGGCACAAACCGCCGACCGCCAGCTTTCATCCTTGGCTGAAATGCTCAAATGCAAGCCAGAAAACCTGGAAGAAAAAGTGCCCAGACTGCTGGAACAGAACCGGCAATTGGATAAGGAATTGATGCAGCTAAAATCCAGGCTGGCCTCCCAGACTGGAGGAGACCTTTCATCTCAGGCAGTTGAAATCGATGGCATCAAAGTCTTGGCAGTAAAGATGGAGGATAGCGATCCCAAAGTCTTGCGCACCACCTTGGACCAATTGAAAAACAAACTGGGTCAAGCCGTCATCGTACTGGCAACGGTTCATAATGGAAAAGTCACCCTGGTTGCAGGCGTCACCCAAAATTTGACCGATCGCTTTAAAGCCGGCGAATTGGTCAATTTCGTTGCCCAACAAATTGGCGGCCGTGGCGGCGGCCGGCCAGACTTTGCCCAAGCGGGCGGTACCCAACCCGAAAAACTCACGCAAGCGCTGGAATCTGTCGCTGAATGGGTTGGCGGGAAGCTTTGAACATAACCATTTTTTTAAGTATCGATGCCTTTATTTGTCCAAAAATACGGCGGCACTTCCGTAGGAACCGTCGATAAAATTCAGCACGTAGCAACCAAAATTCTTCAGGCTAAACGAAGAAATGAAGATATTGTCGTCGTCGTTTCCGCCATGAGCGGGGAAACCGACCGCTTACTCACATTGGCGCGGCAAATTCAGACACATCCAAATCCCCGCGAATTAGACGTTTTGCTTTCCACTGGTGAGCAAGTGACAATAGCGCTACTGTGCATGGCATTGGAAGAAAAAGGTTGCCCTGCCAGCTCTTACACGGGCGGCCAAGCCCGGATTTTGACCGATGCCGCCCACACCAAGGCAAGAATTGTTGACATTGACACTACTCGTATCCGCAGGGATTTGGAGCAAGGCAAGGTGGTTGTGGTTGCCGGTTTTCAGGGGGTCAACGAAGAGGGCGATATCACCACCTTGGGCCGGGGAGGATCCGATACCACTGCCGTTGCCTTGGCGGCGGCGCTAAAAGCCGATGAGTGTCAAATCTATACCGATGTAGACGGCGTTTACACCACAGATCCCAGGGTCGAGCCAAAGGCCCGGCGCCTGAACCGGATCACTTTTGAAGAAATGCTGGAAATGGCCAGCCTCGGCTCTAAGGTTTTACAGATTCGGGCTGTGGAATTCGCCGGCAAATACAATGTGCCCCTTAGAGTGCTCTCGACTTTCGATGAGGGTAAAGGCACCCTAATTACCTATGAGGATGAAACCATGGAACAAGCCTTGATTTCGGGTATTGCTTTTAACCGGGATGAAGCCAAACTTACGGTAGAAGGCGTGCCCGACCGCCCCGGCATTGCCGCTAAGATTCTAGGGCCAATTGCCGATGCCAATATTGAAGTCGATATGATTGTGCAAAACGTGGCTGAAGATGCGACTACAGACTTCACTTTTACCGTTCACCGCAACGATTATGCAAAAGCGTTGGACGTTCTCAATCAAGTAAAATCCGAATTGAGCGCACGGAAGGTCACGGGCGATGATAAAATCGTCAAGGTTTCTCTCGTTGGCGTGGGCATGCGGTCTCATGCCGGCATTGCCAGCAAAATGTTTCGTTCCTTGGCGGACGAAGGTATCAATATTCGCATGATATCCACTTCGGAAATTAAAATTTCGGTGGTCCTGGATGAAAAATATCTGGAACTAGCCGTCAGAACTTTGCACGAGGCATTTGAATTAGATCAACCATTGACTGCTTAATCCATGGAATGTTCGCACTTTGCTCAATAAATATGAGGTGATATAATCGGTCGGCACTTCAAACTGTCAGGCCAAACTAGACCGTGAAGGTAGAGCTTTTGGCCTATACAGTAGCAACAGACAGGATGATCTTATGCTTATATTGACTCGGAGAGTAGGGGAAACGTTAATTATCGGTGACAATGTTACTGTCACTGTATTAGGTGTCAAAGGTAATCAAGTTCGGATTGGCGTGAATGCACCAAAAGAGGTATCTGTTCATCGCGAGGAAATCTACGAACGCATAAAGCGCGAGAAAGAGGCCGAAGGACACGCAGAACCAAAAGCGCCTTCCGGATCTAATCTATCTGAAGACCAGGAAGATTCTCAGCCGGAATAAAAAATACTAAGATTTTAAAGTTAAGGAGAGGTGGCCGAGTGGCTGAAGGCGCTCCCCTGCTAAGGGAGTATGGGTTAAAAGCCCATCGAGGGTTCGAATCCCTCCCTCTCCGCCAAATTGATAAAAAGGCACCCAGACTGCACAATACCTA
>JALSQY010000170.1 GCA_026985035.1 Methylothermaceae bacterium | reverse complement strand
GTGGGGATGGTATCATTGCTACTCTGGCTCATGTTAACGTGGTCGTTGGGATTGACCTGTTCTCCGCTGATTTCACTGGCCCGATGAGCAATGACTTCGTTGGCATTCATATTGGTGCTGGTGCCAGAGCCTGTCTGGAACACATCGACGGGAAATTGATCGCGGTATTTACCGCCGAGAATTTCCTCCGCCGCCTGCACAATCGCGCCGGCAATTCTGCCGTCCAGCAGCCCCAAATCCCTATTGACTTCCGCCGCGGTACGCTTGATCAACATTACCGCATCAATAAAAGCCGGCGGCATCTTAAGGCCACTGATGGGAAAGTTATTCACCGCCCTTTGCGTCTGGGCGCCATACAGAGCGGTTTTAGGCACTTCCAGCTCACCCATGCTGTCGCGCTCTATTCGATATTCTGACTTTGCCATCGTTAAGATCCGGTTTATCGTTGATATTCGCGCTGCCGCAGCGCCTCGTATAACATCACCCCGGCAGCTACCGAAAGATTCAGGCTTTCCACCGCCCCCTTCATGGGTAGTTTAACCAAAAAATCACACGACTGGCGGGTCAACCGCCGCAATCCTTTTCCTTCCGCCCCTATCACCAAAGCCAGGGGACCAGACAAATCCATCTCGAAAATACTCTGGTCGGCGCCACCGTCGGCGCCGGCAATCCAAATATCGGCGGCTTTCAACCGGCGCAGAGTCCGGGCCAGATTGGTTACCCGGAACAAGGGAACCGTTTCCACGGCGCCGCTGGCCACCTTGCAAACCGTTGGCGTCAGTCCAACCGTCCGGTCCTTGGGCAAAATCACTCCGGACACGCCCACTGCATCGCAGGTGCGCAGGCACGCCCCCAAATTATGAGGGTCTTGAACTTGGTCCAACACCAGAAACAAGGGTTGCCGGGCAGTCTCGATGAGCGTCTCCAATTCGGATTCACTGCGCTCCTTGGGGGCGATGATTTCCAGCACAATACCCTGGTGGTGGCTATCCCCCGCGATTTGATCCAGATGCGTTCGATCGGTGTTTTCCAAAGGAATGCCGCACGCCGTCAATTGTTGACGTAACCTTTCCAAAGCCGAATCCCGGCGGCGGGTATCCATCCAGGCACGGATAATCCGCTCGGGGGCACGGTCAAGGGCCGCCCTTACCGAATGCAAACCATATAGCACTTGCCGATTCATACCGCCGCTTTTTTACTTCGCTTCCTGCGGCGGCGGGATTTGGCTTGGGTCTTTCCAGGCTTGGGAGGGGCCAGCGGAGAAATCAATTCCAGGTCGATTTTACGTTCGTCCAAATCCACCCGCGCTACTTTTACGGTAACGACATCGCCCACCCGGTAGGTAATATGGGTGCGTTCTCCTTTCAAGCAATGCCGGACCGGATCGTAGTGGTAGAAGTCCTGACCCAGGGTGGCAATGTGAACCAACCCCTCCACATAGATTTCTTTCAACTCGACAAAGAAACCAAAGGAAGTGACCGCGGAAATCACCCCTTCAAATTCTTCTCCTACCTTGTCTTGCATGTATTCACACTTGAGCCAGGCAATGACATCCCAGGTGGCTTCATCGGCGCGCCGCTCGGTCATGGAACAGTGCTCGCCAATGGTTTTCAATTCAATTTCCGAGTAGCCGAAATCCTCCGGTTTGCCTCCCCGCAACACATGACGAATGGCCCGATGCACCAAAAGATCGGGATAACGGCGAATGGGGGAAGTGAAATGGGTGTAGGCATCCAAAGCCAAGCCGAAATGGCCTTTTTTCTCCGGGCTATAAATTGCCTGCGGCAGGGTTCTTAGCAGCAGGGTTTGAATCAAATGCGCATCGGGCCGGCCCTGGGCTTTTTTCAAGACCGCCATGAAATCTCCCGGCGCCGGTTTATCGCCCCCGGGCAGTTTCAAACCCAACTCGGACAAGAATTGGCGGACATCGGCCACCTTGTCCGGATCTGGTCCCTCATGCACCCGGCGCAGATAGGGGGTTTTGTGACGGTCCAGAAAGCGGGCGGCTGCAGCATTGGCAGAAATCATGCATTCTTCAATCAGCTTGTGGGCATCGTTACGCTCCACTCTGACAATTTTCTCGATCTTGCGTCCTTCGCCAAAGACGATCTTATATTCATCGGTATCAAAATCCATGGCGCCGCGTTTTTCTCTCCGGGTCCGCAATGCCTGATATGCCGCATAAAGATTTTCCAGGTGGGGTAACAATGCCTGGTATTTCTTCCGTACCGATTTTTTCTTTTCCACCAACATGGCGGCCACTTCAGAATAGGTCAGCCGGGCATGAGAACGCATTACACCTTCAAAGAATTTGGACCGGATCACCCGCCCTTCCCGGTTGATCACCATTTCGCAGACCATGCACAAGCGGTCTTCCTGAGGATTGAGGGAGCACAAACCGGTGGACAGCACTTCAGGTAACATGGGAATCACCTGCTGGGGAAAATAGACCGAATTGCCCCGGTTCAAGGCTTCCTCGTCAATCGCCATGTCAGGCTGGACATAGTGGGAAACATCGGCAATCGCCACCAAGATTCGCCATCCCTTGGGGGTTGGTTGACAATAAACCGCATCATCGAAATCCCGGGCATCTTCGCCATCGATGGTGACCAGGGGCAGTCGGCGTAGATCGACCCGGCCTTGCTTGGCTTTTTCCGGGACTTTTTTGCCGAACTGTCTGGCTTCTTCCAACACGGCTTCAGGCCATTCATAGGGAATATCGAAGGCATGAATCGCCACTTCGATTTCCATGCCTGGCGCCATGTGTTCACCGAGCACCTCGACAATCCGGCCGATGGGACGCTGGCGCTTGGAAGGCTGCTCAATGATTTCCGCCACCACAATTTGACCAGGACGGGCGCCATTTAAATTTTCCTGAGGGATAAGGACATCTTGGGTAATCCGCTTATTATCCGGGATGACATAAGCCACACCGCCTTCCACAAACAATCGCCCCACCACCCGCTGGGTATTGCGTTCCAATACTTCAACGATACTGGCTTCCTTGCGTCCCCGCCGGTCAATGCCGCGGACACAGACCACCACTTTGTCACCATGGATTACCGAGCGCATTTCCCGGGGCGACAAGAACAGGTCTTCTTCACCGGTTTCCGGCTTCAAAAAACCAAAACCGTCAGGATGGCCTATGACCCGGCCGGTAATGAGATCTCGCCGGTTGATCCGGCAATACCGTCCCTTGCGGTTGCGTAGCAGCTGACCATCGCGTTCCATGGCTTTCAAGCGCCGCTCCAGCGACTCACGGTCGATTTCATCGTCAACGCCCAAGGTTTCGGCAATTTCCTCAAAAGACAGGGGAATGCCCTTTTTTTCGAGTACGGAAAGAATCAATTCGCGGCTTGGTATTGGGCGTTCGTATTTGCGCGCTTCTCTTTTGGCCTGTGGATCCGGAATTTTGAACTGGCGGGGCGCGATGACAGGAGAAGGTACTGATGGCTTGTTTTTTTTGCGCTTGTCGCTTTTGTTCTTTCCTGTTTTTTTGTTTTTATCGTTTTTGCTGATTTTCGAATGCTTGGCCATATCACTACTTGGGTAAATAATCGAGGCAGGTCAATCGCATTGATGGTAACAGCTACCGGACATGGGACCGGATTCAGTTATTCAAGCGATTTTCCCTGTAATCTAGGTTGACATACTAACACGGAAAGGATATATTTTTTGGCTTGCTGCCGAGGTGGCGGAACTGGTAGACGCGCATGGTTCAGGTCCATGTGGGGGAAACCCCGTGGAGGTTCAAGTCCTCTCCTCGGCACCACTGATAACATCAAGCGAAATAAATCTTTTTTACTCTATCCAGCCTTTTTCCCTTTTGGATTTATCCGAAAGGGTGCTCCAAAACGATGGTCTGACTGCGATCCGGCCCGGTCGAAAGAATCACTACCGGCACTTGCAGCAATGTTTCGATCCGGCGTATGTATTGAATGGCATTCGCGGGCAATTGGTCCATTTGTGTCATCCCGACAGTGGATTCTTGCCACCCCGGCATGGTTTCTATCACCGGCTGGCAGCGGGCATAATCACCCGCGCCCATGGGGGCCCCATCTATCCGCTCGCCATCCAGCTCATAAGCCACGCAGATGCCGATTTCCCGTAATCCATCCAAGACATCCAATTTGGTCAGGCAGAGGCCTGACAAGCTATTCAAGCAAGCAGACTTTCGCATTGCCACGGCGTCAAACCAGCCACAACGGCGAGGACGGCCGGTTGTGGCGCCAAATTCGCGGCCTTTTTCCGCCAAGTGCCGGCCCACCGCGTCGTGCAGTTCGGTAGGAAACGGACCGTTGCCTACCCGGGTGGAATAGGCTTTGGTGATTCCCAACACATAATCAAAATCCAGCGGCCCCAGGCCAGAACCACAAGTAGCTCCACCCGCTGTGGTATTGGAAGAGGTAACATAAGGGTAGGTCCCATGATCGATATCGAGCAAGGCACCTTGCGCGCCTTCAAACAAAAGGTTCGCCCCTTCCCGGCGTAAGGTTTGCAAACGCGCGGATAGATCGCATACCAGCGGGCTTAAAATTTCCCCCCACGCCAACAATTCGTCCCGCGCCGCTTCATAATCAATGACAGGTGCCTGAAAATAATTCTTGAGAATAAAATTGTGGTAATCCAATAAATGTCTCAATTTTTCCGATAAGGCATTTGGATCCCGCCAGTCTTCGGCGCGCAGGCTTCTACGGGCGACTTTATCTTCATAAGCCGGCCCTATGCCACGGCCGGTAGTGCCAATGGCTTTTTCGCCCCGGGCGCCTTCCCGAGCCTGATCCAGGGCCACGTGGACCGGTAACAACAGCGGACAAGCGGCGCTGATTTTCAACCGGCTTCTAATCTCCATGCCCGCCTGTTCCAGACATTCAATCTCTTGCAGCAAGGCAGAAGGCGATAGCACCACGCCGTTGCCAATCAGGCACTCGACTCCCGAGTGTAACGCCCCGGAAGGAATCAGGTGCAAAATCGTTTTCCGCCCATCAATGACCAGGGTATGACCGGCATTATGCCCCCCTTGGAAACGTACTACCGCATTGGCGCGATCGGTCAGCCAATCGACGATTTTCCCTTTTCCTTCGTCCCCCCACTGAGTCCCGATGACAATGACAGTTTTGCTCATATAAAAATATTCACACTTAATTACATTGAGTTATTTATGCCTCTAACCATTGAGAGCCTGGTACTGCGAGGCACGCTTGGTTCATAAGCAAAATTTATTCAGATATCACTTCCCAACCGTTTTCTCCGCGCACCAGACGGTGAGAGCTTTCAGCATCATCGATAGCTTCATTGGGCAGAGCATGAATCACTTGCCACCCTTGGTGGCGAAGTTGATGTACTGTATCCAACAAATCAGGATCATCGCTTAGGGGGGCAACCACACGTTTAGATGTTGGCATATCAAAGTTGGCACTATAACTTAATAGAAGCTTGAGATCCGTACTGAACCCCACGGCTGGCCGGGCTCTGCCAAACACCTCGCCGATAGCGTCATACCGCCCGCCCCGGGCGATTTCCTTGCCAAATCCCGGCACTAACGCGGCAAATACAAGACCGGTGTGATAATGATAACCGCGCAGCTCCGCCAAATCGAAATGAATAGGAAGGCCAGGAAATGTTTTTCTTAAATTTAAAGCCGTTGTTTCTAAAATATCAATGGCAGAAATGACAGCCCTGTCGGCATTAGCCAAGGTTTTTCGCGCTTCGGTCAAGACATCGAACGAACCATTCAAGTCCACCAAAGCAACCAACATTGCCTTTATCTCCGGCGGGCAGTCGTAATCTGCTAAAAATTCCAGCAAATCCGGTTTGGATTTGCGCTGCAAAATCGCGAACAAACTTTCTTCATCTTCGCAATCCAGACCAGCTTGATCAGCCAGGCTCCGATAGATCCCAACGTGTCCCAGGTCCAGGTGAACATCAAGCACGCCAGCTTGTGCCAACGTTTCCAGCATCAGACGAATAATTTCCAGATCCGCCTCGATATCAGCACAACCATACAGTTCGGCACCGGTCTGCATGGGACTGCGGGAAACATCTAACGCATCTCCGTAGGCATGAAGCACTGGCCCGGTGTAACAAAGACGAGTAGGCCCTTTTTGCTTCAAATTATGGGCATCGATACGGGCAACCTGAGGCGTCATGTCGGCTCTAAGTCCAAGCAATCGCCCGCTGGCAGGATCGGTCAGCTTGAAAGTCTGCAGTTCCAGGTCATGGCCCGCGCCGGTCAAGAGAGAGTCCAGAAACTCTATCAACGGCGGCGTCACCAGTTCATAACCCCATGCACAAAAAGTATCGAGCAATCGTCTCCTAAGCGCCTCCATGCGCTGAGCCTCGCCGGGCAGGAGCTCTTCGATACCATCCGGCAATAGCCATCGTTCGACAGGCAAATTTCTCATGGCCATAAGCTTTGGTTATCTCTGAAATCCGAACATGATCATGCCGGATATCAAACTGTGGTAAATCCGTCACAAAAACCAGAAAGACAGGGCCGGGGTAACTCCCCAGCCCCTTCTCGTTACTTTTGCTCCGGCATGGCGTGTTTGAAGTACTTAAAGAAGTCTGAGGTCGGCTCAAGAATAATCATGTCACCTTCCTGGGAGAAGGTCTTCTGGTAAGCACCTAAACTCCGGTAAAAGGAATAGAACTCACGGTTTTTGTCGAAGGCTTTCGCATAAACGTCGGCAGCGACCGCATCCCCCTCACCCCGGGTCTTATCCGCGTCACGGAGCGCTTCCGCCACAATGACTTCCCGTTGCCGGTCGGCATCGGCACGAATCCGTTCCGCCGCTTCCATCCCTTGCGAGCGAAATTCCCGCGCCACTCGGGCCCGTTCCGACTCCATCCGCCGGTAAACCGAACTAGAAACCTGTGGTGGCAGGTCAATACGTTTGATACGAATATCAATAATATTGATCCCCAATCTGTCTGCGATGGGCTTGGTCGCCTTTAACAATATCTGTCTGATGGCTTCACGGTCGGTAGCCACCAATTGGCGGATCGTGCGTTTCCCGAACTCGCTGCGCAGTTCATCCTTGATGATTTGATCCAGGCGGATATTCGCTTGCCGGGGATCGCCTCCCACTGTAATGTAAAAAGTCTTGACATTGTTCACCCGCCATTTGACGAAGGAATCGACAATCACGTTTTTCTTCTCTGAGGTCAGAAAACGCTCCGGCTTGGAATCCAGGGTTAAAATCCGGGCATCGAATTTCTTAATACTGTTCCATACTGGCACCGGCACCTTAAAATGCAATCCCGGGCTGTAATCGTAGCGTACGATTTCTCCAAACCGGAACTTGATTGCCTTTTCCGTTTCATGGACGGTAAATACCGATCCGTAGCCCAACAGCATCAGTAGGACTAGTAGTCCCAGGCCAAATTTACTCTGTGCCATTAACGTCCCCTCCCTTCACGACCGCGCACGCTTCGCCGCAGCGCCGGTTGCCTTTGTTGCAACATTCTGCGCGCAGCTTCCTGACTGGACACTGGCGCTGACTGGGTTTTCGGCCCCTGGGCTTTGGATTGAAATTTATCCAGTGGCAGATAAAGCAGATTGTTGCCACCTTTCACATCCACCATCACTGTATCTGTCTTACCCAACACCGACTCCAGGGCATCCAGGTACATGCGAATCCGGTTCACTTCTGGCGCTTGCTCATACTCTGCCAGAATCTGCTCGAAGCGGCTCGCTTCCCCTTGGGCCTTGGCCACAATCTTTTGTTTGTAACCCTGAGCTTCCTCCAGAATTCTCGCTGCCTGACCGCGGGCTTTTGGAATGACTTCATTTGCATAAGCCTGGGCTTCATTGATAAAGCGCTGCTTGTCTTCCCGCGCTTTAATCGCGTCCTCGAAAGCCCCCTGGACTTCTTCAGGCGGTTGCGCATCCACCAGATTCACGGTAGCAATGGCAATGCCTGATTGATAGGTATTCATGATTTCCTGAGTTAGTTTCTTGACCTCGGCGGCAATCTCACTGCGCCCCTCGGTCAGGACAAAATCCATGGTGTGACGGCCAACGACCTCGCGCAAGGCACTTTCTGTGACTTCCCGCAAGGTGTTTTCAGGGCCTTTGATATTAAACAGGAAGTCCCTGGCATTGCTGATGGTGTATTGCACCGCCAATCTTACGTCGACGATATTCTCATCCCCCGTCAACATCAAAGCCTCCTGGGGAACCGACCCCAAGGGCTGCTGACGGCCACCGGAACGATAGCCCAACTCCAAAAACCGTTGATGCTCCACATCGACAATTTCTACTGTTTCCACAGGATAGGGCAAGTGCCAGTGCAAACCTGGCAAGGTGGTCTCCGTATACTTGCCAAACCGGGTGACCACGCCACGGTTACCTTCCTGGACGATATACATCCCCGAAGCCAGCCACAGCAACAAGACCACACCGACCAGCAACCATATCAACCATGACGAATCAGAAGGCGCGCCTCGGCCACCGCCAAAAATTCCGCCAATCTTCTCCTGAAGCGATCGAATCACCTCTTCAAGATCCGGTGGCCCGCCGGATTGGTCTTGGCCACTCCAAGGATCTTTCTTACCTCCACCCGGTTCGTTCCAGGACATGCCTTTGCTCCTAAATAAAATGATTGTGAATTCGGACAATGGATTATTCTTGCCAGCGCTTTTTGCGGGTTCCATTGCCCAGAAAAAAATTCTAATTTCTTCTCAACCCGAGAGAGCGCTCGCTATATTAATTGTTGTAAAACCAACTCAACAGATTAATTTCCTTGGCATTCAAACCCCTACTGTCTTATGCCTGAGCAGTTAATATCAATTATCAGCACTTTGCAAATTCAGGGCCGCTATTTTAGCGGGAACCGAAAAAAATTGCTCGTTTGCAGCAACCTAAATCCTAAAAAACTTGTTTAACCAATATTCTTGCAACAAAATTAGCGTATTAATTAAGGAACCTCTGAACAAGTCATCCTGGGCTTGTTCAGAGAGCGAAAAAAAACTTACGATTTTTGTTTTTCTCACAAAGTCAATCACTTACAGTGACTGACTTTGGCGGCACATCCATGTGCCTCACGAGCCTCTGAATTAAGTCAGAGGCTCCGTAACATTAAATCCCAGTGAAGCTAGGACCGACATTCAACAGCGTCGAGCAAAACCTGATGTTTACGCGGCAATTCCACTTCCATATCCCAGCCACCGTCATCCCCCACCGTATCACTCAAAACATTCCCCAGCCTGAAGAGCTGCGCCCGGAGATGGCCCTGGGCAGGTGCCAGATGCAATTTGGCGTGTATCTTGTCTGCGGCAACCACCTCTGTCAATGTTTGGCACAATAACCCCAAGCCTTCACCAGTCTGTGCGGACAACCATATCCGGCTAGGGCGGCCCTCTGCATTGTATTCAAGTCGCGGCGTCCGTTGAATTTTGTCGATTTTATTGAAAACCTCAATGACTCGGGCTTGATCAATGCCCAGTTCTTTAAGGACGGCGTTGACTGCCTCTATATTTTCCTCACGCTGCTCCGAAGTCGCATCGATGACGTGCAACACCACTTCGGCTTCACAGGTTTCTTGAAGCGTGGAACGGAAAGCCGCTATGAGTTCGTGGGGTAAATGACGAATAAAGCCGACCGTATCAGCCAAAACCGCAGCGTTGCCGCCAGGCAACTCAATTCTTCGCAAAGTGGAATCCAAGGTCGCAAAAAGCTGATCCGCCGCATAGACTTGGGCCTGGGTCAGGCTATTAAACAAAGTGGATTTGCCGGCGTTGGTATATCCTACTAAAGCCACTGTCGGCAGTTCCGCCTTTTTCCGGGCATTTCTACCCTGTTCGCGTTGTTTTGCCACTTTACGCAAACGCTGCTGAATTTGGCGAATCCGCTGACCAATCAACCGGCGGTCTGTTTCCAACTGGGTTTCACCAGGTCCGCGTAAGCCAATACCACCCTTTTGCCGCTCCAAGTGAGTCCAACCCCGCACCAAACGGCTTGCCAAGTGCTGTAATTGAGCCAGTTCTACTTGCAGCTTACCCTCATAGGACCTGGCTCTCTGAGCAAAAATATCCAGAATCAAGCCTGTGCGGTCCACCACCCGTACAGCCAGTTCTTTCTCCAGGTTTCTCTCTTGGCTTGGGGTGAGCGCATGATTAAATAAAACAAGTTGAGCATCGTTACAGACCACTGCTTGTTTTAATTCTTCCAGCTTCCCTTTACCAATAAAAAAACGGGGATCCGGTTGACGGCGGCCACCCCGCATAATAGCCACCGGCTGCGCACCGGCCGAATGAGCTAAAGCTTCCAGCTCATTTAAATCTTCGGTATCAAAGGTGGTGGCAAGATGAACCAGAACAGCACGCTCACCCGTGCCGGGCCGTTCAAAAAATTGCATGAACCAAAGCGGGGAATAGGCTCATTCGCTTTTGTCCCCTTCTTCTCCGGCGTGAGGAATACGGACTGGGCGGGCCGGTACAATAGTAGAGATGGCGTGTTTATACACCATTTGATTGACGGAATTTTTGAGCATGATAACGTATTGGTCGAAGGAATCAATTTTGCCTTGGAGCTTGATTCCATTCACCAAGTATATGGAAACAGGAATATGTTCTTTTCTGAGTGTGTTTAAAAATGGATCTTGTAAGTTCTGGCCCTTAGACATCCTCTTTCTCCTTGTTCTTATCTATCGCTGCAAGCGGTACCACTGGAGCACGGGAATAGTTGGTATTAAAACAGATTCTGTCAAAATTCGCCAATCACCCGTATTATAAACGTGTGGAATCTGAATGAATTTAGAGGCGTTTCCTTACCACAGGTTCACTTTTTATGAAAGAAATCAAAACCGCTGATTTATGCGACCGCTTCTCTAGTACCGAGCACTTTCAAATCGCCGAACCCATGTTTCAGATTTTTGGCGGCAAGCGGGCGTTCGGCGGGCAAATTGCTACCCTCAAAGTGTTTGAAGATAATGTACTGGTGCAAGAAACGCTAAAAAAGCCAGGAAACGACAAAGTCTTAGTCATCGATGGCGGCGGCTCTCACCGTTGTGCCCTGCTCGGGGATAACCTGGCCCGACGGGCCATGGATAACGGTTGGTCCGGACTGGTAATCTATGGATGCATACGGGATTCGGCGGCCATCAATCAGATGCCGATCGGAATCCGTGCTTTGCATACCCATCCCTTGAAAAGTCATAAACGCGGCCTCGGTGAGCGGGACGTATTAATCACCTTCGCCGGAGTCAACTTTCGCAGCGGGCATTTTCTCTATGCCGATGAAGACGGTATTATTGTCTCCCAACAATCACTCATTTAAGAAGAACTATTTCGGAAATAAATATGCAAATTCTACTTGCCAATCCCAGAGGTTTCTGCGCCGGCGTCGACAGGGCAATTGAAATTGTCGAACGAGCAATTGACACTTTCGGCGCTCCTGTCTATGTAAGGCACGAAGTGGTGCACAATCGTTATGTGGTGGAAAATCTGAGGCGCCGGGGCGCGGTTTTCATTGAAGACCTTACCGACGTCCCAGAAGGGGCAACCTTGATCTTCAGTGCCCACGGCGTCTCCAAAAAAGTCCAAGAGGAAGCCAAAGGGCGCAACCTGAAAGTTTTTGATGCCACCTGCCCCTTGGTTACCAAGGTGCATATCGAGGTCCACCGTCACGCCAGGGCCGGCCATGAAATTGTTTTCATCGGCCACGCCGGTCACCCGGAGGTCGAAGGCACCATGGGGCAATATCAAACGGGTAATCCCAAAGGCGGCATCTACTTGGTGGAAAAACCGGAAGATGTGGAAAAACTACAGGTCCACGACGAAAACAATCTGGCCTATGTCACCCAAACCACCCTCTCCATGGATGATACCCAGGCCATTGTCGATGCCTTGAAACGGCGCTTCCCGAAAATTATGGGGCCGAAAAAGGAAGACATTTGCTACGCCACTCAAAACCGCCAAGATGCGGTCAAAAAGCTGGCCCGGCAATGCGATGTCATGCTGGTAGTAGGTTCACCCAATAGCTCTAACTCCAATCGTTTGCGGGAAATTGCCGAGAAACTGGGCAAATCGGCCTATCTTTTAGATGACGCCAGCCACCTGCAACGGGAGTGGCTGCAAAATGCAAAAACCGTTGGGGTAACAGCGGGCGCATCCGCGCCTGAAATTTTGGTGCAACAAGTCATTGCCAAGCTTCGCGAGTGGGGTGGACAAATGGTGGAAGAAACCCCCGGCGTCGAGGAAAAGGTGGTTTTTTCAGTGCCTAAGGGGCTGCAAAAAAGTGCATGAATTATTTCCAAAACCAGAATCAAATCAAAGAAGACGGCGCTCTCGCCGTCTTTTGAAATAGCCGGGTTAGAACGAAGCACTAACCCATCTCTTCTTGGCGAACATGCCAATTTTCCACATCAGCACCTTCCAGCTTGCGGCGCAACCACCGCATAAAATATCCGCGTGGCATTTCGCGGCCGGTAATTACATAAAACAACATATAGATGTTATTCAGGCTGGCATCCAGCAAGCGCAAGGCTGATTCAGTCCCGCACAATAGTAATTGATCTCCCTGCTCCAGAAGAACGCTGTCATCAGGAAGATAAATCAATTCCTGGCCTTTACGAAGCACAAACGGTACGATTGATAACCGGGAGGTCCTGTCCCGGGGATCTCGCAGAATATCCCCCAACTTTATTTCCGCCCCCTGTTCCCAGGCGGCGGTCAAGGCCAATGCATTTTCAGACTCAAGATTCAACGTAAACAGATGGGGCTTGGCCCTACCAAAAGTCTTTTTCAAGCGTTGGAATAAAGTTTCCATGAATTGGGGATGATCTTTGTGGCATTGGAGTAAGAAAATAAAAAAAGGCCGCAGCAAAGGCGCCTGCAGCATGAATAAAATTCTGCGCGCCGTAATCAAAGAAGGCTGCATGATGATGTCCGCATCGGCGGCGCTGAAGGCAATCTCATTATGATGACGGTTTTGCCGGACAATCATGAAGATATTGGGGTGCAAACCTCTGGCATTAATCAAAATACTCAAATTATGGCCATCATCGTCATTGGCGGCCACAATCCCCACTGCCCGGTCTATCCCCGCCGCTTTCAGGGTTTTGGCAGTGGCTCGCCCACGGATATATATTTCGATATCCTGATCCGGGGGATGGGGATCAATCACAGCAGTAGCAATACCTTTGCCGCTTAATATGTTGTACAACTCTCTACCCATCCGCCCATAGCCACAAATAATCCAATGCCCCTGGGATTTAGAGGGCATATTCAATTTTCTTTCAAGGGAGGCGCCTTTTGCCCGGGACAACCATTCATTAAGCACATACAGTGCCGGATTACCAATGGCCCCTCCCAAGCCCTTGGCAAATACTTTAAAGGGATCGACAAAATGCGTATCTTTCCCTAATGTAGCCAGGGTTTCTTCATGGAAAGCCGATGCCGACATGGCAATAATGCGAACATCTGGATTCAACAACCTGGAAACCGCGGCGATTTTTAAATTGACTTCCTCGTCATGGGTCAGGGCAATCACACCCAAACAATAGGGAGACTCCACACCCGCCTCAATCAAGAATCTTGGAACGCTGGCATCGCAACAAAGCCCCGGCATCGGGACGGTATAATCACGAAGCTGCAATGCCTTGATCCGGTTTTCATCCTTGTCCAGAATGACCGCGGGGATTCCGGCATCGCTCAAGCCGCGGGCCAACAGGCTACCCGTGTCGCCAAAACCACAGAGAATATAATATTTTCCCGGCAAACGTTCGACTGCCCGGGCAAACCGCATTTCATCCACCGCCAACTGGAAAAAACGGTTCTGCAACAAGCGGATGATGGCTCCGATGGCATACAACCAGGCAATCACTGTGACAAACAGACAAACAATGGCCCAGATCCTTTGAGCATCGCTGAACGTTTCCGGTATCTCTCCAAAGCCGGTGGTGGTGGCGGTGTACATGACAAAATAAAAAGCATGAAAAAGGCTCATGGGCTGGCCATCCCTGCCCGGCACCAGAGCCATGCCGATAATCGCCACAGAATAGACGCAAATCAACACCAGCAGCGGCGTGCGCATTTCGCGCAAGACGATGTAAGTGACAGGATTGCTTTGGGGAACTGTTGGCATGTTTCAGCGCCTTAACATCAAGGTCTCGGCCACCACCATAATCACGGAGACGATATTGGCCACCAGCGCGCCACCGCTCAGGGAAACGATGCTCGCGGTCACATCCGGCGTCATCCCTGTTTCAGTCACGTGAACCACCACGGTCCAATAGATGGAGGCAGCAATCAATTCCATGTCAGCCACCAGGCTGGTGGAGAGCAAAATCGCTCCGATCTGGGTCCGGTCCCCCAGCTTGAGCCCTGTGGCAATTAGATTTACAACCACTAAAATAAACAATTCATACACATTGTGATATTGCGGATTGTCCAGCTCCCCCAGGAAAAACCCAAAATTCAGCGTCAATGCCAATACGATAAAAAAGCCAAAAATGACCTTCTCTAGATTCATATCCTACCTCGATAAACAAAAATCCAGTCACAACCGGCCCCGATATTCTGGCATCATTAGTTCAACTTTGTCACATTCATCGCCATGAACGAATCATTAGCAAAAATGCGTCTCGACAAATGGCTGTGGGCCGCCCGCTTTTTCAAGACCCGGGCGCTGGCCACGGAGGCCATCAAAGGCGGCAAGGTACACGTGGATGGACAGCGGGTAAAACCCAGCAAGGAAATCACGCCCGGCAGCCGGATAGAAATCACCAAAGAGCCCTACAGCTGGGAAATCACAGTCGTCGCCCTCAATACCCAGCGCCGCCCCGCCAAGGAAGCCGCGTTATTGTATGAGGAAAGCCCGGAAAGCCACGCCCGAAGGCAAGAAGAAGTCGCCCGCCGGCGGGCGGAAAAAAGCACCCTGGACCATCCGCCCCGCCGGCCGGATAAAAAACAACGGCGGCAAATTCACCGTTTTAAACGGATCGTGGATTGATGGCTTACGTTTTTTCGCCACTCTCGACGGAGCGTGATGTTTATTCGGTTTCCCGCCTCAACCGGGAAGTGAAATGGCTTTTGGCCGACAGCTTCCCCAAACTGTGGGTGGCAGGAGAAATCTCCAACCTGTCCCGCCCGGCATCCGGCCATCTTTACTTTACCTTGAAAGA
>JALSQY010000169.1 GCA_026985035.1 Methylothermaceae bacterium | reverse complement strand
GTTTGTGAAACCGGTAACTGTTTAGATCTGGAAAAACACTATATTTCCTTTAAGGCCGATGCTGAAAATTCATAAATGCATTATTCAGCGCTTCCTTAAACCGGGCCTTTATCTTTGAAGACTTATATTAATCCAACAATTTAGGCGTAGAGGAAACAATGCTCGTTCGTCGGTATTTAGCGCTATCTATCGTGGCAGTGAAATGTCAATTATTTTCCCGTGCCACTTTTCTCATCCCTTTACTGGGCCTTCTTTCCCATCCCGCTTTTGCATCGGCGCAGGAAGTTGAAGACCTGGCCCTTTCATCATTGAAGCCGTTCATGGCGCTCGCCCAGGAACCGAAAGCGCAAACACCGCCCGAGGTGATCGTTCTGTTCGAGCCGCCGTTATACGCCAATCAATCTATTGAAGAGGGTAATCTGGATGAACAATCCCTGGCATTCCAATCTGCCGCCTACGCGGAAGTGAAAGATACCGTCCTCTTCGAGATGGCACCCCAGGATATCAAAATTGTCCGCGATTATAGCCATCTCCCCCTCGCTACTCTCCAGGTTAACGATCAGGAAACCTTAAATCAGTTGTTATCCAATCCTTCAGTGAAGGCCGTATACAGAAATCCAAAATACCGGCCATTTCTCTCCCAAAGTCTAGCGTTGATTGAGCAACCAGAAGTCATTGCTAACGGCCTGGGCGGCGCGGGCACCACTGTGGCTGTCCTGGATACAGGCGTCGATTATACCAACCCGGCTTTTGGCGATTGCACCGCACCTGGCATTCCAGAAGGTTGTAAAGTGGTTCACGCCCAGGATTTTGGCCAGAACGACGGCGCCCTCGATGATCATCCGCGCAAACATGGCACCAATGTCGCCGGCATTGTCCTGGGGGTCGCCCCCGATACCCAAATCGCTGCCTTGGACGTATTTCGATCCGATCTCGCCTATGGATCGGATATCCTAGCCGCTGTCAATTGGGCCATTGAAAATCAAGCCAAGTACAACATTGTCGCTTTGAATCTGAGCCTCGGTGGTGGCCGATATAACAGTATTTGTGAAAACAGCTTTTTTGCCACCGCTTTTGCTCATGCCCGCGCTGTTGGCATCATCCCGGTGATTGCTTCCGGTAACAACGGCTACACCGATAGCATCGCATCGCCCGCTTGCGCCCCAGGCGCGGTAAGGGTCGGAGCCGTCTATGACCAAGATAGAGGCGCAATCAATTGGGGCCGTTGTAGAGATGATTTCATCACTGCCGACACTATCACCTGTTTCACGAACCGCGCTTCTTTTCTTACCCTTCTTGCGCCGGGGGTGGGAATATCAGCAGCCGGGATCACTATGAGCGGCACTTCCCAGGCAACCCCCCATGTTACCGGAGCCATTGCCGTACTCCGGGCACCCACTGCATTTCCGGACGACAGTCCGGCAGAAACCATCCAGCGGCTGGTGGCAACCGGCATCACCGTATCCGACCCGGAGAGTGGCCTGTCGTTTCCCCGGCTCGATCTTGCCGCGGCCGCCTTCTTTTCTACTTTCGCCGACACCGATGGGGACGGGATTTTCGATCACCAGGATAACTGCATCGAGATTGCCAATCCTGATCAACGGGACAGCAACGGCGACGGCTTCGGCAATGCCTGTGACGCAGACCTGGATAACAACGGCTATGTCAGCTTCAACGACCTGGAGCTGTTCAAAGCCGCCTTCAATACCAACAATGCCGATGCCGACTTCGATGGCAGCGGTTTCGTCAGCTTCAATGATCTGGCAATTTTCAGGCAACTGTTCAACAAACCGCCCGGTCCCGCCGGAAAGCATCCCTAGCCCGGATGATGGCGCAGGACAGGCGCGTCTGGGCGCCGGATTGGACTGAAAGCCATAGCAATTGAGGAAAATTCAAGCCCAGGCGTGCCTGGACCAGCCAGGGCCGGCATAGGATTGGGGCCGGGGACAAAATGGTTCTTGTCTTTTGTCATGAATCACCGTGATTTATGCTTATACATCCGTTACTTATCCAGAGGCCCAAAGCCGGCTGGTGAAATATCCGGGTTAGTGCAATGTTTTTATTGCTACTGTGAAATCGGTCTCAGAATCAGAATTGAATGGAAAGATAACGAACACATCGGCATGGATGAGTCAGGCGCCCTGCCCAAAGAAGGGTGTGGGGTGAATTTCCATGGCCTGGGTGATACAGTTACCAAAAAGGCCGGGTTGAAGGAATAAGGTGGATTATGACGGTTGCATTTAAATACCGCTTGTATGACCGGTTGCTGGCGTTGCCGGAGCATTTGACCGGCGAGATTCTGAATGGCCAGTTGCATACCCAGCCCCGCCCCCGGGGACCGCATGCATGGGCGGAATCTGTACTTGGTTCAGAGTTGATGGGGCCATTTGGACAAGGTCGCGGTGGGCCGGGTGGTTGGTGGATTCTGGTCGAGCCGGAGATTCATTTTGTTCGGGATACCGAAGTGGCCGTGCCGGATCTGGCCGGATGGCGGCGGGAACGGATGCCGGCCATCCCCCAGGGACATCGTTTTGAAGTGGCGCCGGACTGGATTTGTGAAATTCTGTCACCCGCGACCGAAAGCAAGGACCGGAGGATCAAAATGCCCCTTTATGCCCACTATGGGGTCGCTTATCTCTGGCTGATTGATCCGGACCGGCGTTTGCTGGAAGCTTATGTTCTGGAAGACGGGCAATGGCGTTTGCTGGGTGAATTCCGTGACCAGTCATCGGTGGCGTTAGCCCCGTTCGAGGCGGTTACCCTGACTTTGGGGGATTTGTGGGTGTGATGCTTGAATATCAAGTTTCGAGTAGAGCGGTTGATGTTGATGGAACTGATTTGTCTTGGCCATCGGTGCTGGAGTTGTGCAATGGCTCTCGGAATCGAAATCGGGTTGGAAGAGATGGGTGGCATTAGGTAGGCAGGTGTGTCAGAAACCATTCAAGCAGGCGAATCAAGGCAATGATAGTACCGACCGAGCCGATGACCCACAAGGTTTGGCGGTGAATGGCCTGGGTGAGCCTGATTTCCACTGCCTTGATTTCCAGCCTGACTTGATCGATTTCCTTTTGCAATTCCAAACGGACGGTTTCAATTTCTTTTTGAAGACGTAATTCGGTTTCTTTCAATTCGCCGCGGACGTGCTCGATTTCCCTGGACGTATCAGCTCGAACCTGCTCGATTTCCTTGAGCAGGCGCAGTTCGGTTTCCCGCAGGTTCTGACGGGTGGCGACGTCGGATAATTGAGGATACCGTTCCTCCAGGGTTTCAAATGCCTCGGCGATAATCCGCGCGCGGGTCTTGTCGTCGGG
>JALSQY010000168.1 GCA_026985035.1 Methylothermaceae bacterium | reverse complement strand
AACCCAATGATCCAAGTCCAAAACCTGCAAAAAAAATTCGGCCATGTCAACGCCGTCAAAGACCTCTCCTTCACCGTCCAAGCCGGTGAAGTCCTTGGTTTCCTCGGCCCCAACGGCGCCGGAAAAACCACTACCATGCGCATGATTACCGGTTTTTTGCGGCCCGATGGCGGGCGGGTAAGGATATTTGATCATGATATCCAGAGTCAGCCTCTGACCGCCAAGGCAATGCTGGGTTATTTGCCGGAAGGGGCCCCGGCTTATGGGGACATGACAGTGTGGACCTTTCTGGACTTCATCGCCCGGATGCGCGGTTTCCACCGGGCTGAAAAAAAACGCCGGATCGAACGGGTGATCGGGCTACTGGAGCTGGCCAGCGTCGCCCACCGTCCCCTTGAACAATTATCCAAGGGCTTCAAGCGCCGGGCGGGATTGGCTCAGGCCATTATCCATCAGCCACCGGCCTTGATACTGGATGAACCCACCGATGGCCTCGATCCCAACCAAAAACATCAGGTGAGGCAATTGATCCGCTCACTGGCCGAGGACAGCCTGGTGATTGTCTCCACCCATATCCTGGAAGAAGTCACCGCCGTGTGCAGCCGGGCGCTCATCATCGCCCGGGGCCAAATGGTCTTCGACGGCACGCCCGCTGAATTGATGCGCCGTTCCCGCTATCATGGCGCGGTTACTGTGGTTTTCAAGCGTCCTCCCGCGCAAACCGACTTGCATTCACTACCGGGCGTCGCTCGCGTGGAACCGGATGCCCGGCAGCCTGAAAGAGTCACATTACTGCCTGAACCTGGCGCGATTCTTTACGCTTCCGTGCAATCCTGGCTGCTGGAAAACCCGGCGGAGGTCGTCGAGGTCAGCGTCGAACCTGGACGGCTGGATGAGGTATTCCGGCGGCTAACCATCCAGGAAACCCTAGCTACTTCAAGCGACTAGAAACAAATTGGTTTTTTGTCACTAAGGTTGACAACATCCTCCCATAAAGATATAAGCCGGGTAGATTCCATCACTATCCGGAGGGGAGATCCATGAAGCCCTTTACCTTGTTTGCCTGGACCCTGGCCAGTTTGTTTATCCTTCTGTTACCGCCCGCCCAGGCGGTCACCCGTTTTGAGAATTGCTCCCAGGCCCGTGACTATTTCGTGCGTCATGCCCTGGAGGAGGTTACCGAATATGGACTCGGTAACTATTACCCCCCAATATTCTACAGTGGTCCCTTTTTCGCACCCAATGCCCAGCCGCCAGCACCCCAGGAACCCGTGGCCGGAGAAGATTTCTCCACCACCAATGTCCAGGAATCCGGAGTGGACGAACCCGATTATGTCAAAACCGATGGCCGTTATATCTATTTGCTCCGGAACGCCACGCTCTATGTCTTCCAGCCCACGGGAAACAGCCTGAAACAGATTGCCGAACTGCCAGCCGGAGAAGATGTGGAAGCCTATCAGAGCCTGTTCCTGAGTGGCAAGCGGCTCTTGTTGATGGGCCGGTCCTTCCGCTCAGGCTTCTTCACGACACAGTTGCTGCTGGTGGATATTTCCGACCCTTCCCAACCAAAGCCAGTGCAACAACTTCAAATGGACGGCCATATGCTGGATGCCCGCCTGACCGACGGCGTGGTCAGAATCGTTCTGGAAGCCGGCCCCCTGCGCTTTGCCTGGCACGCCCCTGCCCGGGGGCTGCCCCTGGAGGATAGTCCGAATAGCCTGGAACTCAACCGCCAGGTGGTGGAAGATTCCACTATCAGCAATTGGCTACCCTACGCCATCCTCACCCAACTCGACAGCGGAGAAAAACAGGTTTTTCCCCTGAGTGCCTGTACCGATATCCATGCGCCCGACCAGTACTCCGGCTACCGCACCGTGACGCTATTATCGCTTGACCTGCCCGAGGGAGACTTGACCAATCACCACGGCACCACCCTGGTGGCTGAGGGAGATATGATCTATGCCTCCAGGGAGAATCTATATGTGGCCACCAGCCCTTGGCGTTTTTTCCTCGGCACGAATAATGACGGCACCGAGGAACAAAATTCTGTCATTCACAAATTTGCCTTCAAGGGCCCGCACAGCGAATATGCCGCTTCGGGGCAAGTACCCGGCCGTTTGCAGGATCAATGGTCCTTCGGTGAATACCAGGGCGATTTGCGGGTCGTAACCACCAGGGATATCGCCGGGGAAAAGGAAAACACGACAACCACAGTCAGCCAAATCACCGTCCTGAGACAACAGGATAGCCAATTGAAGGCGATTGGCAGCATCGGCGGTCTGGGTATGGGAGAATCTGTCCAGTCAGTGCGGTTCATCGGCCCCACGGCCTATGTGATCACCTACCGCCAAATAGATCCGCTCTATGTCGTCGATCTTTCCGACCCTGCCCAGCCCAAACTGAGTGGAGAGCTGAAAATCCCGGGCTTTTCCGCCTACTTGCATCCCCTTGGAAAAGATCTTTTATTGGGCATAGGCCAAGACGCCGACGCAGAAGGAAGAACACTCGGCATGCAAGTCTCCTTGTTTGACGTTTCCAACCCAACCAACCCTCGGCGCCTCCAGAAAATTACCCTCAAGGATGCTTGGTCCGAGGTGGACTGGGATCACAAGGCCTTTCTCTGGTGGGAACCCAAGCAAATGTTGTTTGCCCCCTTCGAAAAACCGGATTATTTCTTTCCTTCTTCCTTCACGGGAAACCCCTTACCCCCGGAAGGTGCGCAAGAAATCGTCCCTGGCGATGCCGGTATCATCGCCGCCCGGATCGCCAATCAACAAATCAAACACGTGGGGACATTGCGTAATGCAACCATGGACAAATCCATTGCAGAACGGGCGGCTAACCGCACCGTAATCATCAATGACAGGATTTACACTTTCAGCACGCCTTACAACCCTAATCCTACTATTGCGGTCCATGACTTGAACACCCTCCAAACCCTGGATCGGATCACGTTTGGAGCAGATTCAGAAAAAGCTGAGTAAAAACAAAATCCTTGACAGAATTCCGGGATAGGCTGAATACAAAAGGCCTATCCCGGAATCATACTTGCCAGAAACTGCTGCTTTTACTCTTCCCGCATCATGGCAGCTATGCTGTTTCATGTCATGAATCCAGGCCCATTACCAATTATTGAGATTGCCAATTGGAATTGGTGACTAAAGTTTCTCGGGTAACGTCTTCTTGAACGGTAACACCTTCCAGCTTCCCATATAATCACCCCATCTCTGTTCGAACCACCCTGGGTTTCATCCAATCGTTAATCTGGTATTGTTATCCATGGATAAACCGTAAGACGGCATGCTTCCCGTA
>JALSQY010000167.1 GCA_026985035.1 Methylothermaceae bacterium | reverse complement strand
GCCAAATTCTCCTTGGCTTGTTGGGTCAGTTTTAAAATAGTGTCTCGAATCTTTGGGTCATTCAAATCTGCGGTATGTTCTAAGGTAAAAGCCTTGTCCAAAATATCTTCCGCTCTCAAGACCGCCAAAGGAATCACTTCTTCTGTCACCACCAGCGAGTCCAATACTTCAGCCAACGCAGCTTTGGCCTCCTCAAGTTTCCCCGCATCGATTAAAGGCGCAATGGCCTCAATATCTTGGGGATAGGTCGCCAAGGGTAAGCTGACTACGGTGACGGTAATATCATCACGAAGTTGATCTAGGATAACCCTGGCATCCTGATATCGCTTGTCATCGACAAGATCCTCCACCTTTTTTTCCGCCTTTTTGATGGCCTCGGCGTCGGCATCCAGGGTTCTAACGACTACATCCACATCCACCGGCAACAATCCAAGCTCTGGATAGCGTGCTACCAGTAAATGCAGCTTGCCTGTGGCGATTTCCAAGGCGGCTTCGGCTTCTTTTGTGTTGCCGTGTTCCAAGGCCGTTAGCGCTTGACGGGTGGCCATTACCGCTTCCACGGCCTCTTGAACTACCTGCTTGGCCTTTTCTTTCAGTAGTTTTTCCCGCTGCATGCGATCCGGTAACAAGACTACATCGCCCGCGTGATGGGCTGCCGGTTTGGCTGTCTTGGCAACTGTCAAGCCAGGTACGGAAACTGCCAATGCAGAAACCAAAATCACTCCTAAGGAGACTTTTCTTTTATGCATCCCCGTATCCTCCGTTATCAAGTTTATTTGAACTAGCTAATATACCAGCTTCACGTAAAAGATATTGCTTTCCAGTAAGATACACCGGAAAGCTGTTGGTTATCTCCTAGCCTGGATATTTCACCAGCATCCCGGATGATGGCGCAGGACAGGTGCATCTGGGCGCCGGAGTGGACCTAAAGCCCGGCTATGGCTTGAGGGAAATTCAAGCCCAGGCGTGTCCGAACCAGCCAGGGCTGGGTGCTGGTGAAATATCCGGGCAAGATTTGAAACGATATGGGATGGCAGATGAAAAAGCTCCATGAATATCTCACTGCTGTCAGTGAATCCGGCCGGATCCGTTCCGGCAGTCCCTTGCCACTGGGCGCCCAGATACACGGCAATGGTGTGAATTTTGCTCTCTTTGCCCGCCATGCCACTGCTGTGCGGCTGGAATTGTATGATCACCCAGATGATGGCATTCCTTCCTTGGCTGTGGATCTTAATCCGCCGCATCACCGCACCGGTGATATCTGGCATGTCTGGATTGGCGGCGTCTCTTTAGGCCAATGCTATGGCTACCGGGTGGATGGCCCTTACCAGCCAATGTTGGGCTTGCGTTTCAACCGTCATAAATTGCTGCTCGACCCTTATGCAAAAGCGATCACCCGCAAGGACGATTGGGAATTCGATGATGCCTTGGGTTATAACCCGGCTTCGCCAGTGCTGGACCTCTCTTTCTCAGAGCAGGACAATGCCGCTCACATGCCTAAATGTGTTTGTATCCCGGAATATTTTGACTGGGGACAGGATTGTCCGCCACGCCACCCCTGGTCCAAGACTCTAATCTACGAAACCCATGTGCGGGGCTTGACTATTCATCCCAGCTCAAAAGTTCAGCATCCTGGCACCTACCGGGGATTGATAGAAAAATTACCTTATTTGCAGACATTGGGGATTACAGCGGTTGAACTGATGCCAGTGCAAGAATTTAATCAGAACGAACTCAAGCGTTGCAATCCACTCACTGGCGAAAGATTGAAGAATTATTGGGGCTATAACCCCGTGGCGTTTTCCGCTCCCAAGGCTTCCTATGCCGGTGCCGGAGGGCAGGGACATCAATTACTGGAATTCAAGGAAATGGTCAAGGCTTGTCATCAGGCCGGTATAGAAGTGATCTTGGATGTGGTCTTCAATCATACGGCCGAAGGCAACGAGTTGGGGCCGACTCTATCCTGGCGGGGTATCGACAATCCAGTCTATTACCTGCTGGCAAACAACAAACGCCGATATCTCGATTTTTCCGGTACTGGGAATAGTATCTATGCCAATCATCCTGTAGTGCGGGACATGATTCTCGATAGCTTGCGTTACTGGGTACTGGAATTACACGTCGATGGTTTCCGTTTTGATTTGGCGTCGGTACTGGCCCGCGACCGCTGGGGCAACCTATTACCAGACCCGCCTCTGCTGGAACGGATCGCCGAAGATCCCATCCTGCGTCCGGTCAAGCTGATTGCCGAAGCTTGGGATGCAGCGGGGGCCTATCAGGTGGGGCAATTTTCCGAACGGCGCTGGGCCGAGTGGAATGGCCGGTACCGGGATGAAGTGCGCAGATTCTGGCGTGGTGACGACGGCATGCTTGGCCTATTTGCTTCCCGCATTTGCGGCAGTTCCGATCTCTATCAGCACTCGGGCAAGGGACCGGAGGCCAGCATCAATTACATTACTTGCCATGACGGTTTTACCCTCAACGATTTGGTCAGTTATGGCCAAAAGCACAACGAAGCCAACGGTGAGGCCAATCGCGATGGCATGGATGAGAATTTCAGCGCTAATTACGGTGTTGAAGGCCCAGCTGATGATCCCGCCATCGAACAGCTACGCCAGCGCCAGATCAAAAATTTCCTGCTGACATTATTTATTTCCCGTGGGGTGCCCATGCTGCTAGGGGGGGACGAATTCCGCCGTAGTCAAAGAGGCAACAACAATGCCTACTGCCAGGACAACGAAATCAGTTGGTACGATTGGCGCTTGCTCGATCGGCACCGGCAGATTTACCGTTTTACCCAGGGTATGATTGCGCTGCGCAAAAACCATCCGGTATTGTCCAAGGAAGCGTTCTACCACGGCCAGGATATCCTCTGGTTCAGTCCCAAGGGCAGGCCCCCTGACTGGTTAGACTCCCGGGAGAAGCGGTTGGGATGTCTCATTTACGGGGAAGGAAAGGAGGATCTGTGCCTGCTCTTCAATGCTGGTGAGACCGAGGTCAGTTTCATGCTGCCGCCTCCTCCCCGCGGGCGTTGGCATCGGGTTGTGGACACTGCGCTTCGTTCTCCTGCCGATATCAACATGTCGGGCAATGAAGCACCTATATCATCCCAGCATCGCTACCACGTTCTTGCCCATAGCAGTGTCATCTTGCTTGCTGTGTAAAGTAATCAGCGCATTTTCAATTGCCGCTTTCACATCTGGCTGCGGGGTCCCCTGCGGGAATGGGCGGAAGAATTGCTCGATGAGCAATCTCTTGCAGCGGAGGGGATTTTTGCGGCAGCTACTGTCCGCAACTATTGGAACCAACACCTCACATCTTCCTGCGATCATTGGCAAT
>JALSQY010000166.1 GCA_026985035.1 Methylothermaceae bacterium | reverse complement strand
ATCTTCGGTAAAATCGACGGCAAAAGCCATGGAAGACATGCCCATGCTCATCGCCATGGCCGCGCCCAAGATAATTTTGCGAAGTTTCATTCATTTCCTCCTTACATTCAAATTTTCGGTGCATTCAAGATAACGGCCAATCACTGAATTAACCCTGAACTTTTCTTGGCCTTTCAAACCGTTACCAGATAGCCCTTGCAAGAGTTTCAAATTATATCAAATTCAATCCCGACAAATACCGGGATTATTTCCTGAAAGTAGCTTCACAATTCCCAAGTCTTCTTAAAATGCAGCGCCGGCCTGCCTCAGGCACACATACTTCACAGGATGGCGTTCTCGTCCGCAGGGTTCCTCAATGCAATTACTATCAGCGGCAGGCCATTGACGACAGCACAATGTCCGGGCACTGCTCGTGTTGCAGCATCTCGAAGGGCATCATTTTTGTTTTCTTGACACTTATTGGTGGTCATTGAAGAAGCAACAAAACCCAGCGCGGTCTGTTTGGTCAGGGCAGACTGGATGTTCTCCAGCCGCTGGCACCAACGGATTTCATCACTGTTGCTCAGGCGCCACGGCTCCCCTGGTCAGAACAATGTGTTGCTTGCGGATATTTTCCTTGAAAGTTTCCGGTATTTCGTCCCAGACAAAAAGATCGACCCGGAATGGAAGATCACTCTCCTCGAAGGCTTCCCGAAGCTCGGCCACGGCGTTTTTCTGCCCAGGACCGGCAAAGACCACCAGATCCAGATCCGACCAGGGTTTGGCGGTTCCCCTGGCTCGGGAGCCGTAGACCCAGGCTTCCACACCGGGAAGGTACCGCGCCAGCAGATTCTGCACCATGGCGCGATGTTTTTCGCTGAGCCGAAGGGTCTGGGGCGCGGTAGCATTCATTGCCCTTTGCTTCCGCAGAGCCGTGCATGCAGGGCGGTGGCGTCGTGGATGAAGTCTTCCATGGGCACCAGTGCCTTTTGCGCCTTTTCGCCACTGTAGTCGTGTGCCGTGGCAACCCGGAGGTTGGCGTATTCGATCCAGTCTTCAATGTGGCCGGGCAACAGGTGATTTTCGTTAGCCAGACGAAGGACGGGCTTGGGGCCATTCGGCACATCCGGCAAACCGACGGCCTCTTCCAGGTAGCGCTTCAATACCTTCCACAGGCAGTCCCGGCAGGTTTCAAAGCGCTGAATGACCGATTCCGCCATGGCTTCCTGCAGAAACTCGGGTAACGATGGCTCGAGAGTTTTGTAACGCTCGAACTGAACCCGAAGGTGTTTGAGCGCTTTTTCGAATTTGCTGTAATCAATCATTGCCTTCCCCCGAATCCCAGCCCCTCCGGTTACTTCTTGAGGGCCGCTTCCAACTCGCGCCTCCAGTCAAACTGCTCATAGAGCGCGCATCAGTGCAGCCCTTTTCTCTACGAACAGCATCCCCGCCTGCTTCCGTCTCCTCTGCCCACACGTAGCGGCCCAGCGTCAATACTCACAACTCCCGGGTCGCTTTGAATTGGACCTGGGGCCAGCGTTCTTCGACCAATTGCAAATTGACCCGGGTGGGGGCCAAATAGACTAGGTAATCTCCGCCATCCAGCGCCAGGTACTCGAAGTTCTTGCGTTTGAAATCTTCCAGCATTTTGGGATCGTCGCACTCGATCCAACGGGCCGTGACCACACTCACGTTCTCGTAATTGCATTCCACGTTGTACTCGCTTTTCAGGCGGAAAGCCGTCACGTCGAACTGTAACACCCCCACCGCACCCAAAATCAAATCGTTGTTTTTCAGAGGGCGGAATACCTGGGTCGCCCCCTCTTCGCTCAATTGAATCAAGCCTTTGTGCAAAGCCTTGGCCCGCAACGGGTCCTTGAGTACGACGCGGCGGAAGAGTTCCGGGGCGAAGTAGGGGATGCCGCCGAATTTGAGCTTTTCCCCCTGAGTAAAGGTATCGGCCACCTGGATCGTACCATGATTGTAAAGCCCGATGATATCGCCCGGCCATGCTTCCTCTACGTTTTTGCGGCTGGCGGCCTGAAAGGTGATGGCGTTGGCGACGTTGATGGACTTCCCCAGGCGCACGTGCTGAAGTTTCATGCCTTTTTGGTATTTCCCCGAGCAGATCCGTAAAAAAGCAATCCGGTCACGGTGCTGGGGGTCCATGTTGGCCTGGATCTTGAAAACGAAGCCGGTGAATTTTGGTTCGTCGGGGGAAACCACCCGCTCCAGGGCCTGGCGGGGTTGTGGCGGCGGCGCATATTGGGCAAAGGCATCCAGCAATTCCAGCACGCCAAAATTATTGATGGCGGAACCGAAGAAAACCGGGGTTTGCTTGCCCTGGCGGTATTTTTCCGGGACGAATTCATGGCTGGCGCCGCGCACCAACTCGATCTCTTCCCGTAACTCCTCTGCCTGATCCGCTATTTTTTCTTCCAGCAAAGGATTGTCCAAGCCTTGGATAATTTCCCCCTTGACCACCCTGTCCCGGTGGCGGGCGTCAAACAAATGCACGGCATCTTCGTAGAGGTGATATACCCCCTGGAAGCGCTTCCCCATGCCAATGGGCCAGGTGACGGGGGCACACTCGATGCCCAGCACCGATTCGATTTCGTCCAACAGCTCGATGGGGTCGCGTCCTTCCCGGTCCAGCTTGTTGATGAAAGTGATGATGGGCGTGTCCCGAAGACGGCAAACTTCCATCAACTTGATGGTTCGCTCCTCCACCCCCTTGGCACTGTCGATGACCATCAAGGCAGAATCCACCGCTGTCAGGGTTCGATAAGTATCTTCGGAAAAGTCGGCGTGTCCCGGCGTATCGAGTAAATTCATCAAGCAACCGGCATGCTCGAACTGCATCACCGAGGTGGTCACCGAAATGCCCCGTTGCTTTTCCATTTCCATCCAATCGGAAGTGGCGTGGCGCGATGCCTTTCGCCCCTTGACCGCACCCGCCAACTGAATAGCGCCGCCGAATAATAAGAGCTTTTCCGTCAGGGTCGTCTTGCCCGCATCGGGATGGGAAATGATGGCAAAGGTGCGGCGTTTTTGAATTTCCTGCAAACGTTCTGTCATAATCAAAAATCAAGGGAAATTGAGCATTATAGCGTGTTCACGCCATTCTCTGACGCCTTGCTTTCAAATCGGCAGGACAATCGCATGACTGCCGTTTTTCCCGGTTATACTTGCTACATTGAAGCCCCCTTGTATATTTCCGTATTGTAAGATGAATTATTTTGGTTTGGTCCGGTGCGATAGCTCGATGCCCCTTTGGGAAGACAAGCCCGTGGGAGAGCGAGGAGCATCGCAGCGGTTTTCATAAATAACCCGAACGGTTGCTTGGGCCAATGAGCCCGCATTTTGCAAGGATG
>JALSQY010000165.1 GCA_026985035.1 Methylothermaceae bacterium | reverse complement strand
CTGCCGTCAAATCGATGTTGACCGTGCCCGCCAAGGCATAGGCCACCACCAAAGGGGGCGACGCCAAATAATTGGCCTTGGTCAGGGGATGTATTCGCCCTTCAAAATTACGATTTCCGGAAAGCACCGCCGCCGCAATCAAGCGCCCGGATTGCAGGGATTTCGTCACAGGCTCTGGCAACGGTCCACTATTGCCGATACAAGTGGTGCATCCATAACCCACGGTATAGAAACCCAGCTGTTCCAAATAGGTATCCAATCCCGAATCACGCAGATAATCCGTGACTACCCGGGAACCAGGAGCCAGACTGGTTTTCACATAGGATGGCGTCGTTAATCCCTTTTCGGCGGCTTTTTTGGCCAGCAACCCTGCGCCCAGCATCACAGACGGATTACTGGTGTTGGTACAGCTGGTGATGGCGGCAATGACCACCGAGCCATGCGTCAATGTAGCCGATTGATGATCCATTTGAATCGTTTCTTGAGCATCCAAATCTTGTCCGGCGACACCGAACCCGCCTTCGCTTGGGGAAGTAGTCAAGGCATTTTGAAACGTTTGCTTGAGTTCAGCGACAGAGAGCCGGTCCTGCGGCCGCTTGGGCCCCGCCAAAGAGGGCTCGACCGTCGTCAAATCCAGTTCCAATACCTCTGTAAACCGGGGAGCTGGCGTATCATCGCTGCGGAACAACCCTTGCGCTTTGCAATACTGTTCGATCAAATCCACCTGGGCCTCGCTTCTACCCGTGGATCGCATATAATCCAGCACGGCGGCATCCACAGGAAAGAAGCCCACCGTTGCCCCGTATTCAGGAGCCATGTTGGCAACCGTGGCCCGGTCAGGCACGCTGATAGTGGAAAGACCGGGACCGAAATATTCCACAAATTTGCCGACAACCCCATATTGACGCAGCATGTCCGTGACTTTTAGTACCAAATCCGTGGCGGTAGCGCCTTCGGGCAATTGGCCGGTCATCTTGAAACCAATCACTTCCGGCGGCAACATATAGAGAGGCTGGCCAAGCATGCCGGCTTCCGCTTCGATTCCACCGACGCCCCAACCCAGGATCCCAAGCCCATTAATCATGGTGGTATGGGAATCGGTGCCCACCAGGCTATCCGGATAAGCAATTCCTTGTTCATTGAGAAACACGCCCCGGGCAAGATATTCCAAGTTAACTTGGTGGACGATGCCAACCCCCGGCGGCACGACTTTGAAGGATTCAAAGGCACCTTGGCCCCATTTGAGAAATTGATAGCGCTCCAAATTGCGCTGGAATTCAAGGCGCATATTTTCTTTCAGCGCCTCAGGAGAGGCAAAATAATCCACTTGAACCGAATGGTCGATCACCAGTTCCGCAGGAATCAGTGGTTCGATCTTTGCCGGCTCCCCGCCTAACCGATGAATGGCCGAACGCATGGCGGCCAAATCCACCAAGGCAGGGACGCCGGTAAAGTCTTGCAGCAGAATTCTCGCTGGCATAAATGGAATTTCGCTCTGGGAAGCGCCGTTGGGGGCCCAATTAGCCAGGGAAACCACTTCTTCCTCTTGAATCAAGTTGCCATCGCAATGACGCAAAATAGATTCCAACAGGATTTTTATCGTAAAAGGAAGGGAAGCAATCTCCCCGATGCCTTCTCGCTCAAGACTTTCCAATCGAAAGTAATCCGCTTTTCCGGAACGGGTTGGCAAACTGTTCCGGCTGCCAAAAGGATTACTGTCACTCATACTGACTCCTTATAATTATGCTGTCTCAATAATCACATCCATCCAGCTCAGTGTTGGCTGGATACAATTTTCCTTCGAATGTGTCTATTCTATGATTAAATACTTCAATAAATGCTTACCAACGCTCTCAAGACATCCACCCGGCTAATCAGCCCGATTAGTTTGTCATCTTCAATCACCGGAAAATGGCGCAATTTACTTTTTTGAAACATTTCCGCCACTTCTACAATACTGGCATCAGGGCTGACCGATTCAATATCGGTACTCATGTATTCCCCGACCTTGCCATCCATCTCTTCGTGGTAAGCAGCATTGAGAACCACCCTCAGACAATCCATTTCGGAAAAAGCGCCAAGCAAACTACCATCTGCATCTAGTACCGGCGCTCCTGTAATCTTATGGCTCAATAACTTGCGAATCGCTTCAAATACGCCCATATCCGGTGTGAATGTCACCAAATTAGTGGACATATGATCTCTGACGGTTATATTTCGTAACATTACACTCCTCCTCCGGGATTACACCCCTTCTTCTTTTAAGCTTTGCGCGGATTGTTTGCATTCTTTTTTCCCCTGGGCACAAAGACATTCACCATTACCGGCGCCACCGCAGCTTCCTTTGATTGCCGAACGCCCGAAAATAACCCCAATGGACATGATACCGATAACAACGGCGAAAATGACAAATGTGATGATAAATAAGGTCATGATGAATCCTCGCTAATCCGTGATAAAAAGGCTTTGGTCGCTTTTTCCGCAAACCCTTCCTTTTCTTTGACAATGAACAATGCCGCAATTCCTGTCTCAACGGCCTTTTTCCAACCTTTGTCAGGCCCAAGAACCATCAAGGCCGTGGCTAGTGCATCTGCTTGGGTAGTAGTATGACTCAAGACCGTGACCGATGCCAAGCGGTGACTAATGGGCATACCTGTACGTGGATCAATGGTATGGGAAAAACGCCGCCCATTGACCTCAAAATAATTCCGGTAATCTCCTGAAGTCGCCACGGCGGTATCGGTCAAGGTCAATACTTTTTGTATTTGGCGGACATTGGCCTCCGGCTTTTCAATGGCTATCCGCCAAGGCTCGCCTCTGGGGCTTAACCCCTTCAGGCGAAGTTCCCCTCCTATTTCTACCAAATATCCCTCGGTGCCGATGGCATCCAAAAATTCAGCCAGCTTATCCACCGCATATCCCTTGGCGATGGCGGAAAGATCCACATACAAATCCGCCTTTTGCTTGCGCAGCGCTGGCGGGGACTGACGCACTTCAAGGGATTGATACCCCAACCGGGATTTAGCCTGAGCAATGGCTTTCGGTGATGGCGCTTGGTTCAAACGGGGATCGGGTCCAAATCCCCACAAGTTGACCAAAGGACCCACAGTGACATCAAAAGCACCTTCGCTCCATTCGCTCACCGCCAATGCCAAGGCGACAACCCTGGCCAAATCATTGGAGACAGGTTGCCAACTGGTACTGCGGCTCCGATTGAATTTCGATAATTCGGAAGATTGGAGATAAGTGGACATTTGTTGGTTAACCTGTTCAATCAGGCTATCCAACTTATTTTTTAAAAATTCCCTGTCGATGCCCGGGGGCAAGGTGGTGACTTTTACGGAAAAACTGGTACCCAAAGCCAGCCCCCGGTAT
>JALSQY010000164.1 GCA_026985035.1 Methylothermaceae bacterium | reverse complement strand
AGAAGACTCAGGTCAATGGCACCATTTCGCGGGTTCGCTACCCGCCATGCCAGCGCCAGTGAAAAAACTTGTGCAAAAACTCGCCAATGGATCTATGGGATGAAAGAACGCTGATTGTATGTTACAAAAAACAGTATATCTGCCGAATCTAAAAACCATCTTTAGGCGTTTACTCTATGAAAAAACCGGCAACGTTGATGTCCTGGATTTGCGTTATTTTATTGTTAATACAAACCGGCAACGTTTATGCCGAGCTTGCTTTGCAATCAAACACCGTTTATGACATAAAAACTGCCACCCTCGATATACCCAACGTTCAAATTGGCAATAACTTTTATTGCTCAATTTCCCTGAAGCGCGATGAGCAGCGTTGGAATTTTCGTCTCCAAGACCCACTTCGTGTATGCATCGGCAAACCATCGACCGTCACTGCATTTTACGACCTGCCTACCCGCACACTTTCTTTGCCAGAAGTAGTCTCAAAAAATGGCCAGGAACAAAAGCGGTTTGTGGCTGAGATGATATATCTTCCTGCTTTAGACGGGATTCAATTGGTATTGGAGCGAGCCTGGACACTGGAGGAAGGGCAGCAAAGCAAATTGGTCTATTCCAGGGAAAAACAGTTTCCTGAACTTCCAGCAAACCGTTGGGTATTGATTTCCGAAAGCCTGCAAAATTGGTTCCGCCAAGGCCATGCAGGCGCAACCTTCGATACCAAGCGTAATAAAATCTATGTATTTGGCTCAGATACCCATAGCCAAAATTGGGATAACGCCATCCATGAATTCGATTTGACCACCTTGGAGTGGATAACACATTACGCACCGGCACCCGAGGAAAGCTACCGCGCTGATGAATCAGGCAACGCCATTGCAGGCACTGACCGCTTACTACCTTGGGCCATGCACACCTTCGACAATATCATTTACGATCCCAAGCTGGATGCCGTGATTGTCACAGCACGTCCAAACCATAACTACAAAGCCCATGAAATTGCACCTGAAGCAGTAATCCATCCAACCTGGATTTATGACCTGAAAACCAGGCAATGGTCAATCCTTGGTGATAGAGAGCAAACCTATCCTGACAACTTTGGAGGGGCAACAGCCTACGATTCCGCGAGAGATGCAATTGTTACCTATAGAAAAGGTATTTTCGAATTGGGCCCTAACCGCATGCAATGGCAATTGGCTACTGAAGAACGTCATCATGAAATACATTATAATCTGGAGTACGACAGTAATATGAAAGCGTTTGTCGTTTTCGGGGATTTCCACGGTCCGAAAGAAGGCGTCTGGGTGTACTATCCCGGCCCCCGGGTTGGAACCTCCGGGCGTTGGCAGCAATACTCACCTGAAGGTGATAAGGAATGTCATGCTAATGAGGCTTTGCCAGTAGCTTATTCCACTTTCTTAGGAAAATTTCTGCTAATGCCCCGCGATCATCAAAATAACTTACGCATTGCATGCCTTTACGACGCCTCTACCCATTATTTCCAACGTATCCCCAGTGCTGATCTTGTCACCGAACAGAAAATGAACTACATGATGGTGTATGACCCATCCCATCAAGTTTTTTTGATGGTAACGGGTAACTGGAAAACACCCATTAAAGTATGGGCGCTTAAAATTGATGAAACCAAAATTTATAGGCACGATTCATGACACGAATAATCAAATGCACAAAACTCGGAATCGAAACAGAAGGATTGGACGCTCCACCCTTCCCAGGGGAAGAAGGCAAAAGAATTTACGAGCATATTTCCAAACAAGCCTGGCAAGAATGGCTGAATTTCCAGACCATGCTGATTAATGAACACCGGCTGACTGTCTTCGAGCCCGAAGCCAAGGCTTTTCTCGCCCAGGAACGGGAAAAATTCCTCTTCGGCGCAGGCGCTGCCATGCCCGAAGGCTACGTCCCTGTGTCTGAAGACAAAGATCAATCTTGACAGCCACCCCCCACCTTTAGTTTAATACCCGCTTTCCAATATTTGGCCAGGTAGCTCAGTCGGTAGAGCAGGGGACTGAAAATCCCCGTGTCGGCAGTTCGATTCTGTCCCTGGCCACCAATATTTGAGCGGCCTAAGCCTAATATGCTTAGGCCGTTTTTATTTTGCGCTTCAAAAATGAGAAATTGCACACCAAACTTTATTACCCCCAAAATCATGGCTACTGTCTTACGGTCACAAATGCAGTGGGCTCAAAACTGCTGGATATGGCAATGCCGGAATACCCGGATAGCACATCCCATTAGCCAATGAAAGAAACCGCCTGACAGGATTTTGAACAGGAGAGCGGCTTGAGACAAAGTATCGCCGAAAAATAAAACCCTGCGTTAGGAAGAGACTCAGGATTTAGTTTTTTCTCTCATTATGCTAAGGTTCTTTGAATTTTGCATTGAATCTGTAAGCAAAACATGTTGACAAAACTTCTTGCGATTTCTGGCTTTTTTTCGATTGCCTGTGGCGCCTATGCGGATGCGCTTACCCAAGCAATCAAGACTGAACAAGGCCTGCTCTCCAGTTCTGCCCGCAGCCAGAAAAAAATCGATCAGTTAGACGATGCCAGCAGACAAATGCTGGATGAATACCGCCGTACCCTTAGGGAAATTGATTCCCTCAAAACCTACACTCAACATTTGCAAACCTTGATCGAATCTCAGCGTCAGGAAAAAGCAGAATTAGAGCGGCAAATTCACGAGATTGCAGTGGCGGAGCGGGAAATCGTGCCGTTGATGCTGAAGATGGTGGAATCGCTTGAACAATTCGTCAAACTGGATACGCCTTTCTTGCCGGAAGAGCGCAGGCAAAGGGTGGCGCAACTCAAATCCTTATTGAATTCAGCAGAGGTAAGCGATGCGGAAAAATTCCGCCGGATTCTGGAAGCCTTTCAAATCGAAAACGAATACGCACGCACTATTGAAGCTTACCGGGATGATTTGACCTTAGAAAACACAACCCGCCCCGTGGATTTTTTACGGGTAGGCCGGGTGGCGCTGTTTTACCAAACCCTGGATGGGGAAACCTCTGGTTTCTGGAACCCCAAACAACGGCGCTGGGAAATTTTACCTGATAATTTCCGCCGCTCAATCCGCAAGGGGCTTCGAATTGCCCGCAAACAAGCGGCCCCGGATATCCTGACGCTACCTACCCCGACACCGGAGACAAGCCAATGACTTTTCGCTGGCTGCTTTCATTGATTTTGATCCTGACTGCCCCGCAATGGCTTGAAGCAGCACCGGGGCCTCTGGACCAACTATTAAAACAGGTGAAACAACAGCAACAGGAAATCAGCCGGCTCAATCGTGAACGGGAATCGCGTTTTATCACCGAGAAAAAACAACGGCAACAACTTCTGGCCCAAGCCAAAGCGGAGCTGGCTGAACTGGAAAAGCTAAGCAATAACCTAAAAGCGGAGTTTAGCGCCAACCAGCAGGCACTTGCCAAGCTGGAAGATGAATTGCAACAGAGCAGCGGTATTTTAGGGGAGATCGTCGGCACCGTCCGCCAGGCCGCAGGCGACTTGAAAACCACGCTGAAAGAGTCATTGGTTTCCGCCCAGTTTCCAGGGCGGGCTAAAAAGTTGGAAACCATCACCGAAAGTAAGCGCCTCCCTACCTTGGAACAATTGGAATCGTTGTGGTACCTCTACCTGCATGAGATGACCGAATCGGGCAAGGTTACCAAATTCAAAAGCAAAATCCTCACAGCAAGCGGTGAACCGAAAACGAGCGAAGTCATCCGCGTCGGCGTCTTCAATGCGCTGGCTCAAGGGCAATATCTCCGTTACCTTCCGGAGACTGAAGGGCTTATCATGCTTCCCCGCCAACCTGAGCGGCGGCTGCAAAAACTAGCCCAAGCATTTATGAACGCCAGCGGGGATTATGCACCATTGGGAATCGATCCTACCCGCGGCGTTCTATTAGGCATGTTGATCAGCTCACCAACTGTCCTGGAACGCATTCACCAGGGCGGACTCATTGGCTACATCATCCTGGCATTGGGCGCGATTGGATTACTGCTGGCTATTTGGCGGTTAATCGTGCTTAGTGGTATTGGTCATAAGATAAACACCCAGCTGCAAGATCTGGACACCCCCCGCGATGATAATCCCTTGGGCCGGGTGTTACTGACCGGACTACAGGCCAAAAGCTTGCCGCCGGAAACCATGGAAAATCTGCTTGATGAGGCTATTTTGAGGGAAATCCCGGCAATTGAGCGCGGCCTATCTCTGGTAAAACTCATCACTGCTGTCGCGCCATTACTCGGGCTCTTGGGAACGGTTACCGGGATGATCGAGACTTTTCAATCCATCAGCCTCTTCGGCACGGGAGATCCCAAGTTGATGGCAAGCGGCATCTCTCAAGCCTTGGTCACCACCATGCTGGGATTGATTGTCGCCATTCCTTTGTTATTCATTCACTCGCTTCTGGCCAGCCGGAGCAAAACACTGGTCCAGATTTTAGAAGAACAAAGCGCCGGCGTCATCAGCGCCATTATGGAAAAAAGAGCCGCTTGATCCATGCTGTTACTGGAGTCCCTCGAAGACTTTTTGGCCTTGGGTGGGCCAGTCATCAAATACATTCTGCTGCTCTCCGTGATTCTATGGACCCTGGTGACGGAAAGATTTCTTTTTTTCCGCTGGATCTACCCCGGCCTGCGTCAGCAATGGCTGGAACAATGGTCCAGGCGGCAAGAAAAGCATTCCTGGTATGCCCACAAAATCCGTGAAGCCATGATTTCCAAAGCCCGTCAGCAACTGGGAAAAACCCTTTTGATCATCAAAGCGCTGGTTGGATTGTGCCCTCTGTTGGGCCTGCTGGGAACCGTCACCGGCATGATCCATATGTTTGACGCCATGGCGGTATTTGGCAGCGGTAACGCCCGTGTCATGGCTACCCATATCTCTCACGCCACACTGCCTACCATGGCCGGGATGACCGTCGCCATTGCCGGACTTTATTTCACCCAGCGCATTCGCCAACGGGTGGAAGAAGAAACCCGCCACCTCACTGATATGCTCCATTTCGACTAAAACCCATGAAACGACGTTTTTCCCGCAACGACGATCAAGACACCGGCGAAATCAACCTGACGCCTATGTTGGACATTGTGTTCATCATGTTGATATTTTTTATTGTCACCACCTCGTTTGTTAAAGAAGCCGGCATCGAAGTCAACCGCCCCAGCGCCCAAACCGCCGAGCGCAAGGAACGCGGCAATATCGTCATTGCCATCAAGCCCAATGGGGAAATCTGGATTGATAAAAGACCGGTGGATATCCGCGCGGTGCGGGCTGTCGTGGCCCGGCTGCGGGCTGAAAACCCGTTGGGAACCGTCATCATCGCCGCTGACCGCGATGCCAAAGTCAATCTATTGACCCGGGTAATGGACCAAGTTCGTCTGGCAGGGGTGACCGACATGGCCATCGCCGCAACTGCTCAAGCCCAATGATCATCCGCTTGTGGCTTGCCGCCTCGGCCACTGGACTGCTCGTTTCCCTGGGGCTTTTTTGGTTGATGCAATGGATGATTTCCAGCGAGAATCTAAAGCTACCGGAAACCGAACCTGCCCGGATGGTGGATTTCGTGCGCTTGAAACCCCAGCCAAACCTGCCCCCACCCACGCGCCGGGAACCCCCCAAACCACCGGAGAAAGAACCTCCGCCACCCAAAATGCCTTTAGCCACCACTCAGCAAGTGGTGACTCAAACGCCGGATATTAATATACCTCCGCTGGATATTCCTTTGCATAGCGAACGACTGGGCAGCGCATTCACTGTGGGCATCACTGCGGGATCAGGCCTTCAACCCAGCACCAATCTTGTTCCCCTGGTGAGAGTTCCTCCCCGCTATCCGGTGAGAGCCGAGATGCGAAAGGTTGAAGGATGGGTCAAGATCGAGTTTACGATCACTGAAGATGGCTCGGTCAAAGATGCCAAAGTCGTGGAAGCCCATCCCGAGGGGGTTTTTGATCGTGCAGCTTTGCAGGCCATCCGCCGATGGAAGTTCAAGCCCAAGGAACTTGATGGTAAAAAAGTACCTCAACGAGCAGTACAAAAACTGGAATTCAAGCTGCGCCGGCGATGATCAACAGGCTTGCCCAAATACTTCTGATTTCAATCCTGACATTGGGTCTGATGGGGACGGTGAATGCCGCCACGGTTTCCCCTCAAACCTTCAACACCCTCAAAAAAGCCGAACAGCTTCTCGATCAAAAAGCCTACGGCAAGGCCATAGCTGTCTTGCAAACCCGGTTAGGCCAAGTCGGCAGCAAACCTTTAGAACAAGCATTAATCCTCAGAGCGCTCTCTTCAGCCCATGCCGCCCAGGGTAATTACCAGCGCGCCCTTGCTTATTTGGAAAAAGCCCTGGCCACCCAGGCCCTGACCGATACCCAACAACGTCAAGCTCTACGAATGCTGGGGCAACTTTACCTTGCCCAAAACCAGCCCCAAAAAGCCATAAAGACACTGGAATCCTGGCTGACAACCGCCCCTAATCCATTGCCGGAAGATTATTTGCTGCTGGCGCAGGCTTATACCCAGCTGAAGCGTTACCGCCCAGCCCTCAAATATATCAACCAGGCAATAGCTCAAGCTTCCCGGCCCAAAGAATCCTGGATCCAGTTGCGGCTCAGCCTCAATTACTTTTTAAAAAATTATGCCGCCGCGATTCAGGATTTGCACCGCTTGATCCGCATGAAGCCCAATCACAAACCTTACTGGGACCAGTTAACTTCACTCTACCAATTATCACGAAAACCCATATCGGCTGCGGCAATTTACGAGCTGCAATCCTTAATGGACATGCTAACAAAGGAAAAGGAGATATTGCAGGGCATCCAGTTACTCCGGGCCATCCATGTTCCCTACCTTGCCGCCCAGCGGTTACAACAGGAAATTGCCAAAGGCCGAGTAAAAAAGAACTTGAAAAATCTAAACCTGCTAGCTTCCTGTTGGACTGAAGCCCGGGAACTTAAAAACGCATTACAAGTTTTGGAACGCGCGGCCGCTTTAAGCACCAATGGACAGGTTCATTTCCGCCTCGGACAATTGTATGTCGAACAGGAACAATGGCAGAAGGCGGCCCATGCTCTCCGCTCAGCAATAAAAAAAGGTGGGCTGAAATCGCCAGGCAAAACATGGCTGCTTCTAGGTAGTGTGTTTTTTGAAATGAAAAAAACCGGCCAGGCCGTTCAGGCATTCAAAAAAGCGATGCAATACCAACAAACCCGCAATTCAGCTCAACAATGGCTGGCTTTTCTCAGCAACAAAACCTCATGAAACGCAACTTCCCCCCCAGGATTCGCAGTTTTGTACGGAGGGAAGGCCGGTTTACCCCCGCCCAGCAACGGGCGATGGAAACCTTGTGGCCTATCTATGGCCTGAATCCCGGCGAAATTTTACAGCCAGAAAAGGCGTTCGGACGTAGAAAACCACTGATTCTGGAAATTGGTTTTGGCAATGGTGAAAGTTTGGTTGAAATGGCCTCGGCTCGGACAGATTTGAATTTTATTGGCATCGAAGTGCATCGTCCTGGCGTTGGCAGGCTTTTACTGGAAATTGAGGCACACGCACTCAACAATATCAGAGTCTATTGCGCCGATGCCACAGATATTCTGGAAAGGTGCATTCCCGATACCTCTCTCCACCGGGTAAATCTATTCTTTCCCGATCCCTGGCATAAGAAAAGACATCACAAACGCCGTCTTATCCAGCCAGCATTTGTGAAAATGCTTGCAGATAAGTTGGAGTCCGATGGGATCTTGCATATCGCCACCGATTGGCCGGATTATGCCCGCCATATTCAAGAAACTATCGCCAATCAGCCAGGATTTTCGCCATTCGAAGTCGCCAAGCTCGACCCTACCCGGCCTGTGACCAAATATCAGCGGCGGGGCCAGCGATTGGGGCATCCTATCACCGACCTGGCCTATCTCCGGTGCTAGGATGCCATTGCCTCGGCGGAAGAACCGCTGCTGGTGGTTTCGTCTGGCAGCCCTTTCTTGCCTTCGATCATGGCCATGATACGTTCCAGATCCCGCTGTTGCGCCAATAACGGGGCCAGTTCCCGCTCCAGTTTTTCGATTTCCACTTCCATGGATTCCTTGGATTGATTGACCTTACGCAGTACCGCCAGGCGTTGCTCAATCATTTTCTTGTGTTCCTTGATCTGGTGTACCAAAGGCGACAACGCCATGGCGCTCCAATCAGCGGTTTCCTTGTGTACTTTGTGGAGGAGCTTGCGGGACTTGGCCAAAACCGCATTGTAGAGCTTCTGGATCACCAAATGCTGCTCCATCAAGGTGGACGACATGCTGGTGCGGAAGTTTTCACCTTCTGCAAATAAGTCTTCCAAAGTCACCTGGTAGTCCTTGATGGAAAATTCAGGCGGCATTACATCCCCATAACCGTGCTCTTTATCAAAGGTATGATAGATTTTTTTTACCAGGGTTTGAGTGTCTTCCACTACCTGCACCCCTTCACCCAAGACGCCGGAAAGATCATCAAAAACGGCTTTCATGGCTTGTTTCATTCCATAGGTGGTAAAACTCGCCTCCATGGCCTTGGTGTGCTTTTTGATCATTTGATCTATCCGTTTAGGCGAGAGGGTATCCAGCATCCTTTTGGCTTGCATGGTGAAAACCCTGCGGCTTGCCTGAAAGCTATCCACACTTTGCAAATACTGGCTTTGCTGCTGGCGGGTCTCCTCCATCAACTGCTCGGTCATCGCCTCGTTTTTAACGTCCATATTGCGCAGTTCTTCCAGTTGCTTGCGCAATTGTTCGGCCTCCGACCGCACCACACTCAAGGATTCCCCTACCAAATGACCGATCCCTTGGGTCACTGACTTGCGCATGATTTCCCGACGCCCTTCCAGCACATCCTTGGATAAATAATTTTCCAGATTATGCAACCGGCTCTTTTCCAGCAAGTTCCTGTCGTTTTTGACCTTGGCCAACAACGCCTGCTTCGCGGACAAGGGGAAAATGGCCTTTTCATCGACTTTCAAGATTTTCGCCGTCGCCGATACCTGGGAATGAATGGACTTTTCAATGTCAGGATCGCTTTGGATATCATCCCACAAGGTATCGATCTTGTTCATGACCACCGCCACATGACGCTGGTCTGAACCATCCAGGCCACGCACATGGTTCTGCCACATATCCATGTCGCTCTTGGTCACGCCGGTATCGGCCGCCAGAACAAACAGAACCGCCTGGGCGCTGGGCAACATGCTGAGGGTCAGTTCCGGTTCGGAACCCAAAGCATTCAAACCGGGCGTATCCAAGATGACCAGCCCTTCTTGAAGTAGCGGATGGGGAAAGCTGATGACTGCATGGCGCCAGCAGGGAATTTCCACACTTTCCGGCTCGACATCACCGTGATTCATGTCTTCGTGATAAAGGCCCAGACGCTTGGCTTCTTCAAGGCTGACCCGTTTGACCGCCACCAATTCTTGAAAGGCTTCCTGCATTTGAATGGGAGAACTCGGGTCCAGATCGATTTGCAGCCAGCTGTCTTGCTTTTCCTTGTACTCACTCATGGAAGCACTGTCTAGCCGGCTTTCGATAGCTAGCAGCCGGATATAGCTACCGTTTTCCTGATCGTAAAAGATTTCTGTCGGACACATGGTGGTACGGCCCGGGGTGGAAGGCAGCAAGCGCACCCCGGTCTCAGAAAAGAAAAGGGCGTTAATCAATTCGGTTTTGCCGCGTGAGAACTCTGCGACGAAGGCGATGGTCATCCTCTCGGTTTCGAGATTCTGACGCATCCCAACCAGTACCTCCTCAACTTCGGTGGTACTGAGGTCGTATTTCTTGAGCCAAGCACGGTATTGTTCTATCGCCTCCACCAGGCGGTTTTTCCATTGGCCATAGGCTTGCAGCTGTTGCTGAAATTGCATCGTACTCATCTCCGGCATTTAAACTCAGGTTTGTGCAATATCCAAAAAGGTCTTACAGGAAGTGTAGCCGAAAAAACAAGGGTGTCTAACTCCGTGATCACGTAAAAACTATCCTTGGTTTCTTCTTGGTGATGATTGAGCGCTTCAAAGGTCACCGGTCACACCACATCCTGCCGTTTTCTCTCCTGTTAATAAAGCAGTCTAGCGCAGAATCAGCCCATTGCCTTCCAAACAAGTACCCTTAAAACAAAAACGTAGTGACGAGTTTTTCCAGCAACCCCAGGGTCAACCTCATGAGAAAGCCCAAACCGATAATGGCAATGATTGGAGAAAGGTCCAATCCTCCAATAGGCGGCAAAAGCCGGCGGCACGGCCGCATCACAGGCTCGGTCAAGTCAGACAACAAGGAATAGACAGGATTATAGGGGTCAGGGTTGATCCAGCTAAGCAGCGCTTGAATGATAATGGCGAAAATAAATACATTAAATACCAGCTTCACCAGTTGGATAAACGACAGTGCAGCTAAAGCACCAACCGCCACCTGGCCGCCACCTTGGAGGTAAGAGACCAGATAATCGCCCAGCATTTGCAGCGCGAACATCAAAACCAATGAAGCTGTATCCATCCGGCCAAAGGAAGGGATGAAACGGCGCAGGATTCGCAAAGGCGGATGAGTAATTTTCACCAGGAATTGGGAAACCGGATTATAAAAATCCGCTTCTACTAATTGCAGTAGAAAACGCAGCATCACTGCTAAGATATACAGCCCAAATACTGTATCGATAAGAAACGTCATCGGACTGGCCAAGATACCATTCATTCAGTCATCTCCTCCTAATTGCTGGGACAACTCTTTGGATCGCTCACAGGCAGCCATCAAGGCTTGTTTCACCACCGCCTCGAAACCTGCATTCTGCAGAACCGCCAACGCCTTTTCCGTGGTGCCGCCGGGGGAAGTCACACGGATTCTCAATTGTTCAGGACCGAGATCGGATTCCAGTGCCAACTTGGCCGCTCCCAGTGCCGTTTGCTCCACCAATAGACGGGCAACCGACTCGCCCAAACCCAACGCTGTTCCCGCTTTTTCCATCATTTCCATTAACAGGAAAAAATAGGCGGGACCGCTTCCGGAAACAGCGGTCACCGCATCCAAAAGTTCTTCTTGATCCACCCATACAGTGATCCCCACCGCGCGCAGTAACGATTCCGATGCTTCTTTTTGCGCTTCATTGACCAAGGCATTGGCGTGCAGGCCGGTAGCGGCGGATTGCACTAATGCAGGAGTATTGGGCATGGCGCGAACAATGGGAACATTTCCCCCAAGCCAGCGGGCCAATGAGCCCTCCCTGATCCCCGCGGCAATGGAAACCACCAAAGGCCTTTTTCCCTGAACCACTGGCGCTATTTCGAGGGCGACTTCCTTGATGTGCTGAGGCTTGACGGCCAAAACCACAATATCAGATTGGCGCACCAGGCCGGCGTTATCCTGACAAGCGATGATGCCGCAATGTGAGGCCAACTTTTCCAGTTTTTCCCGATCGATATCACAAGCCAGAATCTTATCTGCTGGCCAACCGTCAGCCAATAGTCCGCCGATAAGGCTGGTAGCCATGTTCCCTGCGCCGATGAATCCAATCACGGCTGTTTGCATTTGTATCCCCTTAAATAAAAAGTGGATGTTTCAACATCCACTAAATCATCATGATGAAGATTCTGCTTTTGATTTTAATTTTTTCAGTTTTTTCGCTTTCAGGCGGGTTTTGCCATAGCTTCGATTAACAATTTTCCCTCGGCGGGTCCGCAGATCACCTTTTGCCATTGATAAGCTCCTTGATTGTACAATTAAAAATTCATGGGCGGTTCATTTTACAAGCTGATGAACAATGAAAAAAGCAAAGTTTTCAGAAGATTGGCAAATCGGCGATTAAATGGTTCTTCCCAATCGAGTTTCTTCAATGTCACCAAATCTGAAACTGTTTGCCATTTCCTATGCCAAAATAAGGACTCAACAAAAAACCAAATTGACCATGCCTATTCCACCCGATCAAATAACCGGTCTGATCCTGGCTGGCGGCAGAGCCAAACGTATGCATGGCCAAGACAAAGGCTTGGTCGAATGCGCGGGCCGTTCACTTATCCGTTACGCCATCGATATACTGAAACCAGTATGCGGCGTCATATACATCAATGCCAACCGCTCCTTGGACCAATACCGGCAATTCGGATTGCCGACGATTCAAGATACCACTGCCACCTTCGACGGACCGTTAGCGGGCATTCTAGCCGGGTTGAACGCGGCCTCTACCCCTTATTTAGTTGTAATCCCTTGCGATTGCCCCAAACTGGAACCCAAAATGCTCAAGCGCCTGGTTGACACCCTGACATCGGAAAACGCTGAGATTTCTATTCCCCACGATGGCCGCCGGGCTCATCCGGTTATCATGGCGCTGCGCACCCATCTGGCCTCCAGCTTGACAGCCCAACTCGCCGCTGGAGAAAGAAAAATCGACCGCTGGACACAAAAACATCAGTGTGTGCAGATTGATTGCAGCGGTAACCCAATGCAGTTTCTGAATGTCAACTCTCCGGAAGATTTAAGGCGAATGGAACAGCAATTACATTCAAATCAGCATGAGTAAACCTGAAATTCTCATGACCGATGCCGGCCTGGCTTCTTCGTTACCGGCAACCGCTTACGATGAATATGGCCACCGCCGGGAACTGTCTCTCGCCGCCGAGAGGGCGTTGACGATCTATTTGGATAAACAGGAAATCGTCACTTTAATGACCATCGGCACCCATCCCGAATTGTTAACCCTCGGCTATCTCCGCAATCAGAATCTGGTGACAAATCTGGACAGCATTGCCGCGGTTCAAGTGGACTGGGAGGTAGAAGCGGTTGCAGTTACAACAACATCTCCGAATCTTCTGCAGATGACAGAAAAATTGTCCCACCGGACAGTTACTACCGGGTGCGGCCAAGGCACAGTATTTGGCCGTTTACAGGAAGAGTTGGAACAAATTCAATTAAATCCCGTGCCCGTCAAGCAATCGACCCTCTATGCCTTGCTGGCCAATCTTCGCCATTATAACGAGGTATACAAGCAGGCTGGGGCAGTGCATGGTTGCGCCTTGTGTCAGGGAGGCGAAATTCTGTTTTTTTGCGAGGACGTGGGCCGTCACAATGCCGTTGATGCTATCGCCGGTTACATGTGGCTGGAAGAGATCAAAGGCCATGACAAAATCTTTTATACCACAGGGAGATTGACTTCCGAGATGGTCATCAAGGCCGCGCAAATGGGAATCCCGGTCATCCTTTCCCGTTCCGGGACGACGCAGATGGGACTGGAAATGGCGAGAAAAACAGGTATCACATTAATCTCCCGGGCCAAAGGCAGGCATTTTCTAGTGCTCAATGGCATGGAAAATCTGATCTATGATGCGCCACCTCCGGAAAAGCGCTGATGGCATTCTTCTTCGAAGAAAAACCGTTCTTCTCCGAACGCGGGCTTTAGCTGGTCCATCCAGGTGGCCCGGGCGTCAAATTGAGCAAAGAACGGACGCTGAACCCAATCGGGGCTACGTCCCTGTAAAAATCTAAGGGCAAACACTTGCTCGCCTTGGATTTCCGTCACCCCTTGTATTTCTATTTTCCCGGGCGTGGCACTCATGCTCGGCCCGCGGGCCGTTCGCCCCAAGCCGGAAACTTGCTGGATGGCTTGTTGGTAGATCTGCCAGCAACGAAACAATGGCACTTCAAAATATTGTCTGGGACCAGTATCGCGCTCGACAAACATATAGTAAGGAATGACTCCCAACGACACCTGACTGCGCCACATGCTCGCCCAGACATCCGGATTATCGTTGATCTGGGCCAAAACCGGCCCTTGGGAACGGATTACCGCTCCTGTTTCCCGCCATCTGGCAATAGCACGGCGCGCTGCCGGAGGTTCAAGCTCCCGTCCATGGTTGTAATGCGCCATCAAGGCAACGTGTTTTCCTGCCTGGCGGATCCTTGCCAGCAAACGAAACAAATCGTCGGCATCATTGTCGGTCAAAAAGCGATAAGGCCAGTAAGTCAATGCTTTGGTTCCAATTCTGATGGTCTGGATATGATCGAATTCCGGGGCGAGCAAAGGCGCCAGATAATCCGCCAGATGCCGGGCCCGCATCACCATGGGATCGCCGCCGGTAATCAACAGATCGGTCACCTCTTGATGGCGGCGTAAATAATTGTGCAAAACTTGAGCCTCGCGGGCGGCGATGCGTAAGGACGCTTCACCGACGAACTGTGGCCAGCGGAAACAAAAGGTGCAATAGCTGTGGCAGGTTTGGCCTTGGCTTGGAAAGAACAGCACGGTTTCCCGGTATTTATGTTGAATGCCATTGATGATTTTGCCCTCACTCTCTTTCGGCCGGTTCAACTCCAGTTGTCCGGCTGGATGCGGATTGAGACGGCACCGGATTTGTGAAGCCAAGCTCTGAATTTCCTTTTTATCCGCTTCCTTGCGCAACAAATCCGCCATAGCATTGAAATCCTCCTCCGCCAACATCTCCCGCTGGGGGAAGGTCATTCTGAAAATCGGGTCATCGGGCACTTGATCCCAATCAATGAGCTGCTCCACCACATAATGGTTGACACGAAACGGTAGCACCTGGGCCACTACCTGCATCTCGAAGCGGCGTTCCGGGCTGAGTCTTTGCAAAGGCTTGATCCGGTGGTTTGTCAGATCCCTGGCAGTGTAGATAACCAGCCGGGAAGAAGGCGAGCAAGAAGCATGGTTGGAAAAAAGCTTCATGGCAAATCTAAGATGCGTTAGAAACCGCAATCACAAATTCTGAGACCACATTACCTCCTATCAAATGCTCCTGGATAATCCGTTCCAGCACCTCCGGCGTGCAGGAGTGATACCAGACCCCTTCCGGGTAAACCACCGCCACCGGTCCTTTCATGCACACCCGCAAACAATTGGCCTTGGTGCGCTGAATACCCCCAACTCCCGCCAGATTCAATTCATCCAGGCGGCGCTTGAGATAGTTCCACGACGCCAGCCCCGCCTCTTTGCCGCAGCACTTGGGCTCGCTGGCATCACAACACAAAAAAATATGATGGCGGGTCTTGTCCAACCCTAATTTACCGGCAACTTGCGTTAACGGATCCTTCAAGTCTGTCATTGTGTTACCTCTTATCATTTATTCCAACGCTTGCAATAATTTTTCAACCACCCGCCGCTGCCGGGACAGAGACAAATCCGGCCCCATGGGTAAACTCAACACCCTGCGTGACAAGTTTTCCGCCACGGGGAATGCCCCCTGCCCATATCCCAAATACCCAAACACCGGCTGATAATGGAGGGGACAGGGATAATGAACCGCCGAGGGTATTCCCTCTTCCTGCAACTGGCGGACTGCTTGGTCCCGGTTTTCGATTTGTACCGTATATTGTGCGTAAACGCTGGTGTTACGGGGTTCTATGAAAGGGCGTACCACATCTGTACCGGCCAGCATCTCAGAATAACGGGCAGCGATTTCCCGGCGCCGTTCCAACTCCCAATCAAACTGGCGCAGCTTGACAAGCAAAACCGC
>JALSQY010000163.1 GCA_026985035.1 Methylothermaceae bacterium | reverse complement strand
ATTTCTGCCCGGTAAAGGCGTCCGCCTCTGGATGCGACGTTTGCCAGGATTTTCAAGAAGTTACGGGCACAACCTGTAAATTCGGGCAGAACGTTGAAATCAAAGGGAAATTGTCGCTTGTGGCCGGAAATGACAGGGGTTCTCCATGGCACCGCGGGGACGGGCCGAAAACGGCCTCTGGGAGCCGCATGGTAAGCCGCTTGACAGGGTGGGAGGTGATTTATTGACCGGTATAGAAACGGGGTTAAAACAAATCCACAGAGACTTCCCTGTCCCTCAATCTTGGTGGTGATTTATTGACCGGTATGGAAACGGGGTTAAAACCACGGTCTTCTCGACCGCCTCCCAGAAGCCGACATAGCGGTGATTTATTGACCGGGAGGCTTTGTTGCATAAATCCGATAAATGCATGGATTTTACCTTTATCCCCTTATCATTAGGCGATAACGGGTACGGATTCGGGCATTCCAATGCCCGCCTTGGGGCAGAGACAAGACTTCCAATACCTGGCACTGGCACCTGGATTTGAAGCAATCCAGACCGCTTTCCCTCCAAATCCATTGCTGGAACGGACGCGAATGGTTCCTGCGTTTCCCGGTCTCCCTCACCCCCGACCCCTCTCCCAGAGGGAGAGGGGAGACAAGCCGGCTCACGCGATTGCCCTGGGGGACGGTTCAGGGCAGCCGCATGACCGCCATTTTCCCGCCCCTACTCGCTACATAAAGCCCCTCTCCCTCTGGGAGAGGGGTCGGGGGTGAGGGACTTGGGGAGAGGAGAGACAAGCCGGTGCATGCGATTGCCCCGGCGTTTGCGTTTGGTTTCGGAACAAGGGATAATTACCCTTTTAGCGCGACACCTACCTTTCCGTTGTTAAGAATTATGGTGGGCCGCGTCGGTCCCCCCGCAACGATAGGCTGTGAACCCCGCCAGGCCCGGAAGGGAGCAACGGTAACAGCTGATTCGTGTGCCGGGGTGCGGCTGGCGCGCTCCACCTCCCTTTATCTTTGACGAGCTTTCAATGAGCTACCAAGCCTTGGCCCGCAAATGGCGGCCACGCAGATTCTCTGAAATCACCGGACAATCTCACGTGGTGCGGGCATTGACCAATGCACTCACTTTCGAGCGCATGCATCATGCCTATTTGTTTACCGGTACCCGGGGGGTGGGGAAGACGACAGTGGCCCGGATTCTCGCCAAAGCGCTCAACTGCGAGGATTTAAACGGTGCGGAGCCCTGTTGCCAATGCCAGATTTGCCAGGCAGTGGATGCCGGCCAGTTCGTCGATTTGATCGAGGTGGACGCCGCTTCCCGCACCAAGGTGGAAGATACCCGCGAGTTGCTGGAAAACGCCCAATACGCCCCCGGCCTGGGGCGGTATAAAATCTACTTGATTGACGAAGTCCACATGCTTTCCGGCCATAGCTTCAACGCCCTGCTCAAGACCCTGGAAGAACCGCCGCCCCACGTCAAATTTTTGCTCGCCACCACCGATCCGCAAAAAATTCCAGTGACGGTGCTGTCCCGCTGTTTGCAATTTAATCTGAAGAAACTGCTGCCCGGCCAGATCGAAGCCCGCTTGGCCCATATTTTGAAGGAAGAGAACATTCCATTTGAAACCGGCGGATTACGCCAGTTGTCCCGGGCCGCCGATGGCAGTCTTCGCGATGCCTTGAGCTTGTTGGACCAGGCCATTGTTTTTGGCGGCGGGCAGGTCAAGTCGGCGGATGTGGAAGCCATGTTGGGCGGGGTGGCGCGCGCTTCCCTCAAAGGGTTGGTGGAGTCGTTGGCGGCGGGGGATGCGCAAAAAGTCATGGACGAAGTCGAGCGCCTGTCTGCCAATGCGCCGGATTTTGCCGAAGTCCTCAAAGAGTTGCTGGGCCTTTTTTACCGCGTCGCGGTGGCGCAACAATTACCGGAAACCGCCCGTCAGGATGAAGACAGCGACTGGCTTTTGGCGCAAGCGCAAACCTTGTCTCCCGAGGATGTTCAGCTTTTTTACCAGATTGGATTGATGGGGCAAAAGGACTTGCCCTGGGCGCCGGATTCCAGAGTGGGGCTGGAGATGGTCTTGCTCAGAATGCTGGCGTTTCGTCCGCTGACGCCGGAAAAAAATACCTCTCAGCCGGAATCGCCACAACGAGTTCCAGCTGCGCCGGTGCCTGATGCCGGGGCACAAACGCCCAGGGATGCAAGTTTAACGACGACCGAAACGGATTGGCCGCAACTGGTCAATCAGCTGTCATTGCCGCCAGGCGCCAAGGAGCTGGCGCACTACTGTACTCTTGAAACGCAAACCGAAGAACGCTGGGTGCTGTTACTGAATCCCCAGCACGATCATCTGTTGACTCAGCGGCGCCAGTCAGGATTGGAAAAAGCATTGCAGGCCAAGTTGGACAAGCCGGTGGCGCTGGTAATCAAGGTGGCGGAAAGCCAGCAAGAAACACCGGCGGTCTTGCGCGATCGCAGGCGGCAAGCAAAAATCAAAGCCGCAGAGCAGGCGATTGCCGAGGATGAAACAGTCCAGGCCTTGATGGAAACTTTCGACGCCAAAATCGTCCCAGGTTCCACGAAACCGGTAGAATAGCATCAATGGAAATTGGATTGCCGAGGAAAGTATGATGAAAAACCCACTGGGAGCCTTGATGCAACAGGCTCAAGAAATGCAGGAAAAATTCCAGAAGGCTCAGGAAGAGCTCGCCCGGGCGGAAGTCCAGGGCGAAGCGGGTGGCGGACTGGTGAAAGTGGTCATGAATGGCAAGCGGGAAGTGCTGCGCTTGTCCATTGATGACAGCCTGTTCAAAGAAGATGACAAGGAAATTCTGGAAGATCTGGTAGCCGCGGCGGTCAATGACGCGGTGCACAAAGTTGCGCAACTCAAGCAGGAAAAAATGTCAGAATTGACCGGGGGCATCCAACTGCCCGGTGGGATGAATCTGCCGTTCTAATTTGGCTGTGGAACGGGGAGATTGTCTTCAGCGCCTGATGGAGGCGCTGCGCTACTTGCCTGGTGTGGGCCCAAAAACGGCCCAGCGCATGGCGTTTCACTTGCTCCAGCACGACCGGCAAGGCGCCAAATTTCTGGTCGACTCCCTGGCGGATGCGCTGGAAAATATCCGCCGCTGCAACTTGTGTAGAACGTTGACCGAGCGGGAGGTCTGCGCCATTTGTGATAATCCGGCTCGCGACCACCGGCAATTATGCGTGGTGGAAACCCCGGCTGATGTGTTGGCCATTGATCAGGCGACCGTCTTCAATGGCGTTTTCTTTGTGCTTCACGGTCATCTTTCCCCCCTGGATGGGGTCGGCCCTGAAGAACTGGGGTTGGACAAATTGGCCCGGCGTCTCGAAAAAGGAGAGATAAAGGAGCTCATTCTCGCCACCAACCCCACGATGGAGGGGGAAGCCACGGCCCACTATATCTCCGAGCTGGCCCGCAATGGCGGCGTTTCAGTCAGCCGCATCGCCCACGGCGTGCCCGTTGGCGGTGAATTGGAATATTTGGATGCCAATACCCTAGCCCATGCTTTCAATGGGCGCCGGGCGGTATAGGCCCCCGGGGATTAATTGCGCAATCTCCAGTTCCGCGACTTCAAGGCTGCGTTACACTAAGGAGCCTCTGATTAAGTCAGAGGCTCTTGCGGTACATGGATGTGCCGCCAAAGTCAGTCACTGACAGTGATTGACTTTGTGTGGAAAACAAAAATCGCAATTTTTGTTTTTCGCTCTCTGAACAAGCCAAGGATGACTTGTTCAGAAGTTCGTTAAAACCATGACAAGCAACCAAGCGTATCATCATGTCCGGTAATACTGCTGAAATTCTCTCGATTCACAAAACCCTGTACCAACGGTTGTGCGAATTGCCGCCGGGTCTGACCGGGGAAATTATTGGTGGTACCCTTCACACCCAGCCGCGCCCCAAGGGGGCACATATTCGTGCGGAGGCTGTACTCGACCGCCGGCTTGGACGGCATTATGATGACGGTGATGGTGGTCCAGGTGGTTGGTGGATTCTGGTAGAGCCGGAGGTCCATTTCGTCCGCGACACCGAGGTAGTGGTGCCTGACCTGGCAGGCTGGCGCCGGCAAAGCATGCCACAGCTGCCACAGGATCACCGGTTCGAGGTAAGACCGGACTGGTTGTGCGAGATACTGTCACCTGCTACCCGCAGCTTCGACCGAGAAATCAAGATGCCTTGTTATGCCCGCTATGGCGTTCCCTTTTTCTGGCTGATCGACCCCGAAGCCCACACTCTGGAAGCCTTTGCGCTGGATCGGCAAAGGTGGCGGTTGTTAGGCCGGTTCGAGGGCAATGCCGGTGTTACTGTGGCGCCTTTTGATGCCGTCCCCCTTCCGCTCGGCGACTTGTGGTGCTGAACTACTATTGAAGCCGGTAATAAATATTGGCGGGTTAAATATTCCGGGTTGGATTTTCTTCCATTGCCAGCCTGCATGGCATGGCGTCTATGAAATCTTCGGTAGCTTTTCTCTGAGCTTCAAATAGCGCAGATACCTGCCCTTGTCTATTTTTCCTTGTTGCACAGCTTCACGAACGGCACAGCCTTGGTCGTTGACATGCCGGCAGTCATTGAAGCGGCAGCGGGGGATGTGCGGTCGGAATTCCTTGTAGCCCCATGCCAGCCGCCTTTCATCAATATCCGCCAAGCCAAACACGGCCACCCCTGGGGTATCGATTAAATCGCCGCCTTCGGGCAGATGGAACAACATGGCTGTGGTTGTCGTGTGACGGCCCCGCTGGGTTCCCCTGGACAGCTCTCCCACCCGGATATCCTTGTCGGGAACCAGCCAGTGCAAAAGGGATGATTTACCGACGCCGGATTGCCCTGCGAGCATGGAGGTTTTGCCGCGCATCAAGGATTTGAGGGTTTTCATGCCCTCGCCGGTTTTAGCGCTCAGATAATGGAAAGGGTACAGCTCAAGATAAGGCTTGAGTTCTATTTCCATGACTTTGCGGTTGTCGATCAAATCAATTTTATTGAAAAGAATGACAGGTGCGATGCCACGATTTTCACAAACCACCAGATATTGATCGACCAACAACAGGTCATATTGGGGCTGCGGCGCGATAACGATGAAGACTTGCTCGACATTGGCTGCGGTGGGTCGGAGTTTGCCGCCCCGGGCAGGGCGGACCAAGAGGGTTTTGCGAGGCAGGACCTGCACGATGCGGCCGTGTTCGCCATCGGTTTGTTCCCAATGTACCCGATCTCCAACGCACGGTTGATCCAGCCGCCGCAAGGCATGACACAGGCAGATTCGCCCGGTTTCATCTTCGACCGCCCAGCTTTTGCCAAAATGGGCTATGACCCTGCCTGAGTGAACCTTGCCCATCAGCCTTTGGACCACGGCGGGAAAAAGTGAGGTTGCCGCCGCGAATCCAGCTGGATGGCCGGGAAAGGCATCAGGCCGTTTGCCGGGCCTGCTTTAGATGTTCAATCCGAATGGCCGCTGGGGGGTGGCTGTAGTGGAAGGCGGAATAAAGCGGGTCGGGCGTCAGGGTGGCGGCATTGTCCCGGTAGAGCTTGACCAGAGCCCGGGTCAAAGCGTTGGCGTCGCACATGGAGGCGGCGAATTCATCAGCCTCGAATTCATATTTCCGTTGAATGGCCGCCATGATGGGTTGCAGAAAAGTGCTGAAAACCGGCATGGCAAGCATAAACAAGAGCAGGGCGGTGGCGTTGGAAGGGCGGGATACGCCAAGCCCTTCATAGAACCACGGCTGTTGGGTCAGCCAACCGAGGAGGGCGAAACCGATCAGGCTGAGCACTGCGCTGGTAATCAACATTTTGATGACATGCTTGCGTTTGTAGTGGCCCAATTCATGGGCAAGGACAGCTTCCAGTTCCTCGGGTTCCAGCGCCTCTACCAACGTGTCAAAAAAAACGATACGCTTGTTGTTGCCCAATCCGGTGAAATAGGCATTGCCGTGTCCGGAGCGGCGGGAACCGTCCATGACGAAAATTCCCTTGCTGTGAAAACCGCAGCGCTGCAAAAGCCGCTGAATACGCTCCTTCAGAGTTTGGTCATCGAGGGGGTCGAATTTATTGAACAGCGGCGCAATCAAGGTAGGATAGGCCCAGCTCATCAACAAGGAAAATGCCATCAATATCGCCCAGGCCAGGAGCCACCAAAGGTCTCCGGCGCTGTCCATCACCCACAGCACCAAGGCCAGCAATGGGGCGCCGATGGCTAGGCTGAGAACGGTTTGCAGGGCCAGGTCTTTGATAAATTGCAAAGGTGTGGTGCGATTGAATCCGAAACGTTCTTCGACGACAAACGTCTGATAGATTTGTAAAGGCAGTTCAAACAGTGCCATAAGAAAAAAAACGGAAAGAATCAAGGCGACACCATGGGTAATCGGGCCTAAGTCGAAACGAGACCAGAAGCGGTCTACCGCATCGATGCCACCACCCAAAGTGAAGAAAAGCAACAGGATAGTGCCGAGAATTCGATTGAAGTCTATGATTTTTAGTTTGGCCAAGGTGTAATCCGCCGCTTTCTGGTGGGCTTCCAGGCTGATAGTGTCTTGAAATGGTTCGGGTACTTGATTGCGGTGGGCAAGCACATGATCCCGGTGGCGGCGCGCCAGCCAGAACTCAATGCCAAAGGAAGCTGCTAAAGCCAGTAAAAAAAAGAAGGTAAAGATATTCATTATCTACGTTGCACCATGGTAAACAATTGGTACAGCTTAGCCTTTGCTAGAATGCCTGACAAGAGGGGTAAAAAATGCCGGCCGAGTTTTCGGTTAGGGAATCTCTGAACAAGTCATCCTTGGCTTGTTCAGAGAGAGAAAAACAAAAATTGCGATTTTTGTTTTTCGCACAAAGTCAGTCACTGTAAGTGAGGGACTTTGGCGGCACATCCATTGCCTCAGGGCCCTGTGATTAAATCACAGGGCCCTGAGGCGTAAGTAATTGTAAATCCATGTATCAAAGGAAGAACGATGGCCCAAAACAAAGACAACTTGATCTGGATTGATCTGGAGATGACCGGATTGGATCCAGACCGCGACCGGATTATAGAAATAGCAACAGTAGTGACGGACAAAGACCTGAATGTACTGGCCACCGGACCGGTATTGGCGGTTCGCCAGTCCGAAGAGGCACTGGCCGCCATGGATGACTGGAACCGGAAGCACCACAGGGAATCCGGCTTGATTGACCGTATCCGCAAAAGCGGAGTCGATATCAAAGAAGCTCAACAGCGGACCCTGGCCTTTCTGCAAGCTTGGGTGCCAGCCGGGGAGTCCCCCATGTGTGGCAACAGCATTTGCCAGGACCGGCGCTTTCTTTACCGTAGCATGCCGGAGCTGGAAGCTTATTTTCATTACCGCAATCTGGACGTTTCCACGCTCAAAGAATTGGTGGACCGTTGGGCGCCGCAGCTAAAGGAAGGATTTAAAAAGAAAAACGCCCACGAGGCTTTGGCGGATATTTTGGAGTCCATCGAGGAGTTGAAATACTATCGCGAGCACTTTATCCGTTATTGACCCCAGCTTGAACCGTTTACCCCATCGTCTGAATAAAGACCTGCCTTTGCCAAAGTGGTATAATTCCAGAAATTTGCCGGTGGGTTGCTGCCGTTTGTATTGATTCCTGGGTGGAACTTGAGTCCTTATGTCTGAATTCGCCAAAGAAATTATTCCCGTCAATCTCGAAGACGAGATGAAGCAGTCTTACCTCGATTACGCCATGAGCGTGATTGTGGGCAGGGCGTTACCCGATGTGCGCGATGGTCTGAAGCCTGTGCACCGGCGGGTGCTCTATACCATGCACGAGCTGGGGAACGACTGGAACCGGCCTTACAAGAAATCGGCCCGGGTGGTGGGGGATGTCATGGGTAAATATCACCCCCATGGAGATACGGCGATCTATGACACCATTGTCCGCATGGCCCAGCCCTTTTCCATGCGTTATGTGCTGATTGACGGGCAGGGCAACTTTGGTTCCGTGGATGGCGATCCACCGGCGGCCATGCGTTATACCGAAATCCGCATGTCCCGGATTGCCCACGAATTATTGGCCGACCTGGACAAGGAAACCGTGGATTTTGTGCCCAATTATGACGGCAATGAACAAGAGCCCGTGGTCCTGCCGGCCAAGGTCCCGAATCTCTTGATCAACGGTTCTGCCGGCATTGCCGTGGGGATGGCGACCAATGTTCCACCCCATAATCTGACCGAAGTCATTAACGGCGTACTCGCTTTGATTGACGATCCGGCCATCACCATCGATGGCTTGATGCAGCATATCCCTGGCCCCGATTTTCCCACCGGCGCGATTATCAATGGCGCCAAGGGGATTCGCCAAGCCTATGAAACAGGGCGGGGGCGGATCTATCTGCGCGCCTGTTCTCATGTGGAGACGAGCAAAGACAGCGGGCGCCAAAACATTGTCGTGACCGAGCTTCCCTATCAGGTCAACAAAGCCCGCCTGATCGAGAAGATCGCCGCTCTGGTCAAGGATGGCAAGCTCGAAGGCATCTCCGCTCTGCGCGACGAGTCCGACAAGGATGGCATGCGCATGGTAATTGAGCTGCGCCGCGGGGAACAGCCCGATGTGGTACTGAACAATCTCTATCAGCATACCCAGCTTCAGAATGTGTTCGGCATCAACATGGTGGCGTTGGTGGATGGGCGGCCCGGATGCCTGAATCTCAAGGAAGTTCTGGAAGCCTTCGTCGATCACCGGCGGGAAGTAGTGACCCGCCGCACCTTGTATGAATTACGCAAGGCTCGCGAGCGGGTCCACGTATTGGAAGGCTTGGCCGTGGCGCTGGCCAATATTGACGAAATTATCGAATTGATCAAATCGTCTCCCAGTCCCAAGGAAGCGAAAGAAGGATTGTTGGCCCGGGTGTGGCGGCCCGGGATAGTGGAATCCTACCTCCAGCGGGCCGATGCCGCCCGGACCCGGCCGGAAGATCTGGAAGAAGGATACGGCCTGGGTTCCGATGGCTACCGCCTGTCGCCGGTACAAGCACAAGCGATTTTGGATCTGCGCCTGCACCGCCTCACCGGCTTGGAACAAGATAAGATCATCGAGGAATACCAGAATCTGCTGGATAAAATCGATGAATTGCTGGCCATTCTGGGCAGCGATGTGCGGTTGTTGGAAGTGATCCGCGATGAACTGATTGCCATTCGGGATCAATTCGGCGATGAGCGCCGCACGGAGATTCTCGAAGATCAATTGAGCTTGTCGGTAGAGGATCTAATCACCGAGGAAGACGTGGTGGTGACTTTGACCCATGCTGGCTATGCCAAGGCCCAACCGTTGTCGGTCTATCAGGCCCAACGCCGAGGCGGCCGCGGTAAAGCGGCGGCCGCCACCAAGGAAGAGGATTTTGTCGAAAAACTTTTGATTGCCAATACCCATGATACTTTGCTGTGTTTCTCCAGCCTGGGCAAGGTTTACGGGCTAAAGGTTTACGAACTACCCATGGCCAGCCGCACCTCCAGGGGCAAGCCGATTGTCAATTTGTTGCCGCTGGAGGCAAACGAAAGAATCAATGCAGTGCTGCCGGTCAAGAATTTCAGCGCCGGCGGCTTCATTTTCATGGCGACCGCTGCCGGTGTGGTCAAGAAAAGCCCGCTCAAGGAATTCGAAAATCTGCGCAGCAACGGCAAGATCGCCATCGATTTGAAGCCCAAAGACATTTTGGTGAAAGCCACCTTAACCGATGGCCAGCAAAATGTGATGCTTTTCTCCAGCGGCGGCAAGGCAATTTGCTTCAACGAATCGGAAGTCCGCTCCATGGGCCGGACCGCGGGTGGTGTCCGGGGCATGAAGCTGCCTGAAGGCGACAAAGTGATTGCCCTGATTATCGGCACCGAAGGGACGGTATTGACGGTGACCGAAAATGGTTACGGCAAGCGTACTCAATTGGATGAATTTCCCCGTCACCGGCGCGGTGGACAAGGCGTCATCGCCATTCAGACTTCCGACCGTAATGGTGCCTTGGTGGCAGCTGTATTGGTGCAGGATGACGATGAGATCATGCTGATCACCACTGGCGGCACGTTGGTCCGTACCCGGGTCAGCGAGATTCCGGTATTGGGCAGAAATACCCAAGGCGTGCGGATTATACGTCTCAGCAGTGGCGAAAAGTTGGTGGGGGTTGACCGGATTGAGAGTTTGCCTGAAGAGGATTAATAAGATCCCAGGGAGCCTCTGAATAAGTCATCCTTGCCTTGTTTAGAGGTTCCCTAGAGGAAAGATGATCTTCATTAACCCGGTAATCTTTATTACCGGGTTAATAACTTTATCAATGTGAGCTTTTTTATTTAGAAGGAAAACGATATCAATGCGAGTCTATAACTTCAGCGCTGGCCCTTCCATGTTGCCCGAAGCGGTATTGGAACAGGCCCGGGATGAAATGCTGGATTATCATGGCTGCGGCATGTCGGTGATGGAAATGAGTCACCGCAGCAAGCAGTTTATCGAAATTGCCGAACGCACCGAAGCAAACTTACGGGATTTACTCGGTATTTCCAGCGATTATCACTGTCTTTTCTTGCAAGGTGGGGCGACCGGGCAGTTTGCCGCCATCCCTATGAATTTGTTAGGGGATAAGCGCTCGACCTGTTATGTGTTGACCGGTTCCTGGTCGAAAAAAGCGGCATCGGAAGCCAAGGCATTTTCCAACGTGAAAATCGCGGCCAGCAGCGAAGAAGAACATTTCACCACTATTCCCGATCCCTCGGGATGGCAAGTGGATAGCGGTGCCGCTTATTTGCACTACACCTCCAATGAAACCATTCATGGGGTGGAGTTTCCGTTTGTGCCAGAGACTTCCTTGCCGCTGGTGGCGGATATGTCCTCCAACATTCTTTCCCGGCCGGTGGATGTCGGCCGGTTCGGGCTGATCTACGCGGGCGCCCAGAAAAATATGGGGCCAGCGGGCATCACGGTGGTCATTGTGCGTAAAGACCTGCTGCAAACCCCGCTGTTGGGCACGCCTTCTGTACTGGATTATAAAAAACAGGCGGAAGCCGGCTCCATGCTCAATACCCCGCCTACCTATAACTGGTATCTATTGGGATTGGTGCTGGAATGGGTACGGAGCCAAGGTAGAATTCAAGGAATTGAAAAGCGGAATAGGGAGAAATCCGAGCTTTTGTACAGCGCCATTGATGCATCGGATTTTTATCGCAACCCTGTCGATCGCCGCTACCGCTCCCGGATGAATATTCCATTCACCCTGGCGAATCCAGAGCTGGATAGCCAGTTTTTGGGCCAGGCCCAAGAAGCTGGATTGACGAATCTCAAGGGGCATCGCTCGGTGGGCGGCATGCGTGCCAGTATATACAATGCCATGCCTCTGCAAGGGGTGCAGGCATTGGTGGAATTTATGAAGGAGTTTGAAAGACGTTATGGCTGACGATCAAATATACAAAATTTTAACTTACAACCACATTGCGGTGGCGGGGTTGGAACGGTTTCCCCGGGACCGTTATGAGGTGGCTTCGGAAATTCAACACCCGGACGCTATTATTTTGCGTTCATTCAAATTGCACGGGGTGCCGATTCCCGATTCGGTCAAGGCAGTGGGGCGCGCCGGTGCGGGCGTGAATAATATTCCCGTGGCAGAGTATACCCATCGCGGCATCCCGGTATTTAACACTCCCGGCGCCAATGCCAATGCGGTAAAGGAGCTGGTGCTGGCGGGAATGTTTTTGGCTAGCAGAAATATTTGCCCGGCGTGGGAATTTGTTCGCAATTTGCAGGGATCGGATGAGGAAATCCACACCCAGGTGGAGAGTAACAAAAAACACTTTCAAGGTTTTGAACTGCGCGGAAAAACCCTGGGAGTCATGGGTCTGGGCGCCATTGGTGTGCAAGTGGCCAACCGGGCGCTGGATCTGGGCATGAATGTGATCGGCTACGATCCCTTTGTGACCGTGGAGCGGGCGTGGCAATTGTCGTCTGCGGTGGTCCAGGCGACCAGTAAGGAAGAGTTGCTAAGCCTTAGCGACTTTGCCTCTTTGCACATGCCGTTGACCAAGGATACTCAAGGCTGTATCAATGCCGAGCGTTTGCAGTTGATGCGAGAAGGGTCGGTATTGTTGAACTTCTCCCGTGACGGTTTGGTGGATGAGGATGCGCTGCTTGGGGTGCTGGAAAATGGTGGACTGCACGCTTACGTGACCGATTTTCCCACTTCCCGTATTAAAGACCATCCCCGCGTGATTGCCTTACCCCATATTGGTGCTTCCACCCGGGAAGCGGAAGAAAATTGTGCAGTGATGGTGGCGGACCAGATTCGGGACTTTCTGGAAAACGGCAATATCCGGAATTCTGTCAATTTTCCCGAAGTAGTGATGCCAAGAACGCCCGACACAATCCGGATCACCATTGCCAACGCCAATATTCCCGCCATGGTCAGCAAGATTTCGTCTTGTTTGGGGGAGGCGCAGCTCAACATTTTGGATTTGCTGAATAAATCCAAAGGAGAAGTGGCCTACACAATTATTGATGTAGAAGGCGAGGTAGGGCCTGAAGTCATGGCGTCCATTCGCCAGATTGACGGGGTCTTGTCTGCCCGGGTGATACAATAAGCCTTTTCAACAGTTAGTCTCATCGGCGGATGGCTACAGAGATAGAACAGACCTTAAACGAACTCCGCGACAAAATAGACCGGATTGACTCCAAGCTTCTGGAGCTTATCAGCCAGCGGGGAGCCCTGGCTCTGGAGGTCGCGAAAGTGAAGATGGCAGCGGGAGAGAATGACTGTTTCTATCGTCCGGAAAGGGAAGCCCAGGTTTTGCGGCGGATGATGGCGGAAAATCCGGGGCCCTTGTCTCAAGAGTCAGTCGCGCGGTTCTTCCGGGAGTTGATGTCTGCCTGCCTGGCGCTGGAAAAACCGCTGCAAGTGGCTTTTTTGGGGCCGGAAGGCACCTTCACCCAGCAAGCGGCTTTCAAGCATTTTGGCAGTGCGATTCAAGCTCAGCCTTTTCCCGCCATTGACGAAATTTTCCGGGCGGTAGCCAGCGAGACCTGTCAGTTTGGCATCGTGCCAGTGGAAAACTCCACCGAAGGCGTTATCACCCATACCCTGGACAGTTTTTTGAATACCTCTCTGCTTATTACCGGCGAAGTAGTATTGAGGATTCATCACCATCTGATGAGCCGCTGTTCGGAGCTGGGGGAAATCAAGGAAGTGTTTTCCCATCAGCAATCCCTGGCTCAATGCCGGGAATGGCTGGACCGGTTCTTGCCCAATGTGAAACGCACCGCCGTGAGCAGTAATGCCGAGGCGGCGCGGTTGAGCGCCATCGTTCCCGATAGCGCTGCTGTTGCTGGCGAAGTGGCGGCGCAATTGTATGAGCTGACTATTCTCCAGCGCAATATCGAAGATGAACCGGATAATACCACCCGTTTTTTGGTGATAGGTAAACAAGAGGTGGGGCCTACCGGGGAGGATAAAACCACCTTGGTGGTTTCCACGGGGAATTTCCCCGGAGCGTTGTATCAGATACTGCAACCCTTTGCCGAGCATGGTATCAGCATGAGCAAGATTGAGTCGCGTCCTTCCCGCCGGGAGTGTTGGGATTATGTCTTTTTCATCGACATCGAAGGGCACAAAAAAGAGGTCCATGTAGCCAAGGCATTAAAGCTCTTGCAAGAAAAAGCCCAGATGGTCAAGTGGCTGGGGTCCTATCCCAAAGCGGTGGTTTAACATGCCTAATAAACAAATCGATTTTTCGACTTTATCAATGCCGGCTGTTTTAGACTTGATGCCCTACCAGCCAGGCAAACCCATTGAATCCTTGGCCCGGGAGCTGGGGCTGGATGCCGGGAAGATAGTCAAACTGGCTTCCAATGAAAACCCCCTCGGGCCGAGTCCCAAGGCGCTGGCGACAATGCAAGCATCACTACAAGAAGTGGCGCGTTATCCCGATGGCAACGGTTATCTTTTGAAGCAAAAACTGGCGGAGAAATTAAATGTTGCCATGGATCAGATTACCTTGGGCAACGGCTCCAATGACGTGTTGGATTTGATCGCCCGCGTTTTCTTGGGGCCCGGGCGCAGCGCGGTCTTTTCTCAATATGCCTTTGCGGTGTATCCGATTTCGGTTCAGGCAGTGGGTGCCGAGGCGCGAATTGCCCCGGCGCATGATGGCAGGCGTGGTCCGGCATATGGCCATGACATGACAGCCATGTTGGACCAGGTAGCGGAGAATACCACAGTAATCTTCATTGCCAATCCCAACAACCCTACAGGCACTTATGTCACCCAAACGGAATTGGGGAATTTTCTGCAAGCCTTGCCAGAGCGTGTGATTGCCGTGGTGGATGAGGCTTACTTCGAATATGTGGAGAGAGGCGATTATCCCGATTCGTGCCAGTGGTTGTCGCGTTTCCCCAATCTGATTGTGACCCGCACCTTTTCCAAAGCCTATGGCCTGGCGGGGCTCAGGATAGGCTATGCCCTATCTAATCCTCAGCTGGCCGATTTGCTCAACCGGGTACGTCAGCCTTTTAACGTGAATGGTATGGCTCTGGCGGCGGCAGCGGCGGCAATAGAGGATGACGATCATTTGCGCGCCAGCCGCAACATCAACCGGGAAGGGATGGTTCAGCTTGAGGAAGCATTTGAGCGGCGGGGGTTGAATTATATTCCATCGGTGGGGAATTTTATTACGGTCGATATAGGCCGGGATGGGGACCTGATTTTTCAAGCACTTTTGCGGGAAGGCGTAATCGTGCGTCCCGTTGCCAATTATGGTATGCCAAGGCATTTGCGGGTTTCGGTCGGCACCAGGGCAGAAAATCAAACTTTTATTGACGCACTGGATTGTGTCTTATGATATCCAAACAATGAAAATCCATCGTCTGTGCATTATAGGCGTTGGCTTGATGGGTGGTTCCATTGCCTTGGCTGCCAAGGCCCGGGGGCTGTGCCAGGAGATTGTCGGGGTTGATCGCGATGGCGAGAACCTCCTTCAGGCGGTAGAGTTGGGCGTGATTGATGATGCCTGTGTCGATGCCAGAGAGGGTGCGGAATTTGCTGACGGCATAGTGATTGCGACCCCCGTTGGCAGCGTGCGTCCAGTGTTCGAATCTTTGCGCCCGGTGTGGTCGGACAAGGCGTTCTACACCGATGTGGGCAGCACCAAATCCAGCGTCGTGAAGGCGGCAGAAGCGGTTTTCGGGGAAGTGCCGAAAAATTTCGTCCCAGCCCATCCCATTGCCGGCCGGGAATTGAGCGGCGTGGGGGCGGCGACCGTGGATCTGTTTTTAGGCAAGCGGGTCATTTTGACCCCATTGCCAGTGACCCAGATCCGGGCTCTGGAACAAGTGCGTCGGTTCTGGCACTCTTTGGGCGCCAAGATTCATGACATGAGTGTTGCCCATCACGACCATGTACTCGCGGCCACCAGTCATCTGCCCCACGTGATTGCTTATACCTTGACCCATATGCTCGGCCGCAAGGATGAAAAGGACGAAATCTTTCAATATGCCGCCGGAGGGTTCAAGGACTTCACTCGTATCGCTTCCAGTGATCCAAGCATGTGGACGGATATTTGCCTTGCCAATCAGAAGGAGATTCTGGCCTATCTCCGCCAGTTCGAGAAGGAACTGAAAGCCTTTGGAGACACGATGGAACAGGGCGATTGGCAGGCGATCTTCGATTTTTTTGCCGAGGCGAAAGCTGCCCGGCAGCGGTTTCTTGATCAGCACCATCAATAACATAGATTTTTATGACTCATCAGATCGAATTCGTAGTGGCGCCGGGCGGCAAGCTTACTGGCCAAGCCCGGGTTCCAGGAGATAAATCCATTTCCCATCGCAGTGTGATGTTGGGTGCCCTCGCCGAAGGGATAACCCGGGTGACTGGCTTTCTGGAAGCGGAAGATGCTCTGGCGACCTTGGCGGCCTTCAAGCAAATGGGGGTCGTCGTTGAAGGGCCCGACCAGGGCCAGTTGACTATTCATGGGGTCGGCATGCACGGTTTACAGGCGCCAGAAGCTCCCCTCTACTTGGGGAATTCTGGTACTTCCATGCGTCTGTTGAGCGGATTGTTGGCAGGCCAGTCTTTCGACAGCGTATTGACAGGAGACCAGTCCCTTTCCCGCCGTCCCATGCGGCGGGTGACGGAACCCTTGCAGGCCATGGGCGCTAAAATTGAAACCACCCCGCAAGGCACCGCGCCGCTGAAAATATACGGCGGACAGCAATTACACGGTATCGATTATGTCATGCCGGTGGCCAGCGCTCAGGTGAAGTCTTCATTATTATTGGCGGGGCTGTATGCCGAAGGCGAAACCTGGGTGGAAGAACCGGCACCCACCCGGGATCACACGGAAAGAATGCTGATGGGATTCGGCTACCAGGTGAAACGTCAGGGCAACCGGGTCGGCGTGCGGGGTGGGGGTAAATTGATTGCCACCGATTTGGATGTTCCGGCGGATATTTCCTCGGCGGCTTTCTTTTTGGTAGGGGCCAGCATCGCCCCGGATTCCGAATTGATTTTGCAGCACGTGGGGGTCAATCCGACCCGCACCGGTGTTATCGATATTCTGAAGCTGATGGGGGCTGACATTGAGCTACTGAATTCACGCCAAATGGGAGGAGAGCCGGTGGCGGATTTACGGGTTCGGTCCGCGCCCCTCAAGGGCATCCAGATTCCTGAAAGATTGGTGCCCCTTGCCATCGATGAATTTCCGGTGCTGTTTATTGCCGCGGCCTGTGCCGAAGGTGAGACCACTTTAAGCGGTGCGGAAGAGCTTAGGGTAAAAGAAAGCGACCGTATTCAAGTGATGGCGGATGGCTTGGTCACTCTGGGGATTGATGCGCGGCCAAAGCCGGATGGCATCGTCATCCGGGGTGGTCAAATCGGTAGCGGCTGTGTACATTCTCACGGTGATCACCGTATTGCCATGGCCTTTGCCATTGCCGGTTTGCGGGCCCGCGGCAGGATAGAAATTGAAGACTGCGCCAATGTGAATACTTCTTTTCCCGGCTTTGCCTCACTTGCCCGGCAATTGGGCTTGAATGTGACAGAGGTTCGTCATGACTAAGGCTGTGCCGGTTTTGACCATCGATGGTCCCAGTGGCGCAGGGAAAGGAACCGTCAGCAAACTGTTGGCGAAACGCTTGGGCTGGCATTTTCTCGACAGTGGTGCAATCTATCGTGCTCTCGCTTGGGCTGTTTTATCCTGGGGCGTCCCGCTCGATAACGAGGAGGAAGTGGCGCGCGTGGCAAAAGAGATGATGTTGGAATTTATTTGCAACGAGTCCGTCCAAGTCTTGGTCGACGGTAAGGAGGTTACCGACAAGCTGCAAACCGAAGAATGCGGACGGGCGGCATCGACAATTGCCGCCTATCCCAAAGTCCGGCAAGCGCTTTTGGAAAAACAGCGGCAGCTTGTTCGGCCACCGGGTTTGATTGCCGATGGACGGGATATGGGAACGGTGGTTTTCCCCGACGCGCCTTACAAAGTTTTTTTAACCGCCAGTCCCAAAGTACGCGCGCAACGGCGCTATCGTCAGTTGAAAGAACAAGGGTTTGATGTTAATCTTGACCAAATAATCAACGACTTGGAAGAAAGGGATCGACGCGACCGAGAGCGCAAGGAGGCCCCGTTGAAGCCGGCAGAGGATGCCGTCGTTATCGATTCAACGGGATTGACGGCGCAGCAAGTTGTCGACAAGATTTTGGAGCTGCTCCCGGAATCTTTGACGAGTCAACCTAGGGGCCGCTGAATCGGTATGATCAGCGGCGTGGTTTTATTAATTAACGAAATTAATCGTTTTTGTTTCCCAGGGCCGGCCTGGGGTGGAAGTGGAAAATCATGAGCGAAAGCTTTGCGGAATTATTTGAAGAGAGTCTGGCGAAAACCGAGATGCGTCCTGGGACGTTACTCAAAGCCAAAGTGGTGGATATAACCCCAGACGCGGTGATCGTGGATGCGGGTTTGAAGTCTGAGGGCATTGTCCCCAAGTGGCAATTTCTGGATGAAAACGGCCAGCTCGAAGTGGAAGTGGGTGACGAGGTGGAAGTTGCCCTGGATATGGTGGAAGACGGTTTGGGCGCGACGTTGCTGTCGCGGGAGAAAGCCAAGCGTTCACGTGCCTGGGAAGATCTCGAACAGGCCTTTGAAAAAGGTGAGACTGTCAAAGGCAAGATTACGGGCAAGGTGCGCGGCGGTTTTACGGTTGAAATCGGGCCATTGCGGGCATTTCTCCCAGGTTCGCTGGTAGATGTGCGTCCCGTGCGCGATACCAGTCATCTGGAAGGCCAGGAGCTGGAATTCAAAGTCATCAAGCTGGATCCCAAGCGCAACAATATCGTGTTGTCCCGGCGTGCGGTGGTGGAGACCGAATACAGCGCCGACCGAGAAGCCTTGCTACAGCAGCTCAAGGAAGAAGGCACGGTCAAAGGGGTGGTCAAGAATATCACCGATTATGGCGCTTTTATCGATTTGGGCGGTATTGATGGTCTTCTGCATATTACCGATATGGCCTGGAAGCGGGTGCGGCATCCTTCCGAAGTGGTCCAACTCGGCCAGGAAATCGACGTTAAGGTTCTCAAGTTTGACGAAGAAAAACAGCGTGTCTCTTTGGGATTGAAACAGCTCAGCGAAGATCCCTGGAAAGACATTGCCCGCCGTTATCCGCCCGGAACCCGCTTGATCGGCAAGGTGACCAATCTCACCGATTACGGCTGTTTTGTCGAGTTGGAAGACGGCGTGGAGGGTCTGGTCCATGTCTCGGAAATGGATTGGACCAATAAAAACGTCAACCCCGCCAAATTGGTGCAGGTAGGTGACGAAGTTGAAGTGATGGTGCTGGAGATTGACGAAGACCGGCGCCGGATTTCCTTGGGGATGAAGCAATGCAAGCCCAACCCTTGGGAAGAATTCGCCGCTACCCACAACAAGGGTGAAAAGGTCAAGGGCGTGATCAAATCCATCACCGATTTTGGCATTTTCGTGGGCTTGGAAGGCGGTATCGATGGCTTGGTTCATCTGTCTGACATTTCCTGGAATGAGCCAGGCGAGGAAGCCGTGCGCAAGTTCAAGAAAGGAGATGAGATCGAAGCGGTCATTTTGGCGATTGATCCCGAGCGGGAGAGGATTTCTCTCGGTATCAAGCAGCTGGAACAGGATCCTTTTCAGAACTTTATTGCCGAGCATGAAAGAGGCAGTCTGGTAAAAGGCATCGTCAAAGAAGTGGATGCCAAAGGCGCCGTGGTGGAACTGGCCGAAGGCGTGTTAGGTTATCTTCGCGCTTCGGAACTTACCCGTGACCGGGTGGAAGATGCCCGCACCGTCCTCAAGGAAGGGGACGAGGTGGAAGCCCGATTTATTGGGGTCGATAAAAAGAACAAGATGATTATGCTCTCTGTCAAAGCCAAAGATGAAGCGGAAGAGCAGGCTGTTGTCAAAGAGTACAGTCAGCAGCCGGTGGGTTCGCCGACTTTGGGGGATCTGTTCAAAGAACAGATGGAAGACAAGGAGTAATTTCTTGATTCGGTTCAACAAGGGGCGATTCGTCGCCCCTTGTTTATGTGGAAGATAAAAAACCATGAATAAATCAGAACTAATCGAGAACCTCGCGCAACGCCTGCTTGTCGAGAAAGGGATTGAACTTAACAGCAAGGATGTGGAATTGGCAGTGAAAAGCATCATTGACTATCTAAGTGAATCACTGGCTCAAGGGCAGAGAATAGAAATTCGCGGATTCGGCAGTTTTACGCTGCGCAAACGTCCCCCGAGGCTTGGAAGAAACCCAAGAACTGGGGAGCCGGTGGCGTTGCCGGCGAAAAATGTCCCGCACTTCAAGTCAGGAAAGGATCTTCGGGAAAGGGTCAATGAGGCGGCTCAGAAATCGCGAAGTCATTTTGACTAGAAAAGGCATTGTCGAAGCAAAATTATTGTCTTTCATTTTCCTATTCAGGGAATGGGTCAAAATCTATTGCCCGGCGCTAATGAGTTGGGGGTTCACGAGAAGGTTGATTTCAGCCGTCATCGAATTTTGATGCCTCGCCAAGATTGCTAGGCTAGGTTAATCTGGTGTTTTCGAGAGAGTTCAATGTTAGATCCCCGGTTTTTACGGCAGTCCCTGGATGAAATCGAGCGCCAGATGGCGCGGCGTGGTACCGATTTTGACAGGTCTTATTATCTAGCTCTGGAGGAAAAGCGCAAAGCTCTCCAAGTCCGGACTCAAAAACTTCAAAACGAGCGCAATGTCCGCTCAAGGGTCATCGGCCAAGCAAAAGCAAAGGGCGAGGATATCCAGCCATTGCTGGAGGAAGTTGGGCGGTTAGGCGAGGCGCTGAAACACTGTGAAGCAGAGCTTGCAGGAATACAGGCTCAACTGGACCAATTTTTACTGGGTTTGCCCAATATACTCGAGGAGGACGTTCCAGAAGGAAAGGACGAAAGCGACAATGTCGAAATCAGCCGTTGGGGGAATCCCCCGGAATTTGATTTTCAACCCAAAGATCATATTGATTTGGGTGTCAATAAGGGATATCTAGACTTTGATGCCGCAGCAAAAATTACCGGTTCGCGGTTTGTCGTTATCAAAGGTCCTTTGGCGCGATTACACCGCGCACTGATTCAATTTATGCTGGATATGCATACCAGCGAGCACGGCTATCAGGAAACCTATGTTCCCTATTTGGTCAATGCCGACTCTTTGTTGGCCACCGGTCAGTTGCCCAAGTTTGAAGACGATCTCTTCAAAATCGACCGAGATCCTCCTTGGTATTTGATTCCCACCGCTGAAGTGCCGGTGACCAATTTAGTGCGTGATGAAATTATCGACGCGGATGCTTTGCCTTTGCGACTGGTTGCCCATACCCCATGCTTTCGTTCCGAAGCGGGTTCCTACGGCAAGGATGTCCGGGGCATGATTCGCCAGCATCAATTCGAAAAGGTGGAGCTGGTGCAAATTACCCGGCCGGACCAATCGAAAGAGGCTCATGAAGCGTTGACAAATCACGCTGAAGCCATCCTGCAGCGGTTGGGGCTTCCTTACCGGAAAATGCTTTTATGTGCCGGAGATACCGGTTTTTCTTCGGCGAAAACGTATGATCTCGAGGTTTGGTTGCCGGGGCAGCAAAAATACAGGGAAATCTCTTCGTGCAGTAATTTCAGGGACTTCCAGGCCCGGCGAATGAAAGCTCGTTGGCGCAATCCCGAAACAGGGAAGCCAGAACTAGTGCATACATTGAATGGTTCGGGACTGGCAGTGGGACGAACCCTGATTGCCATTATAGAAAACTATCAGGATAAAAGCGGCAATATTCGAGTACCCGATGCCTTGCGTCCTTACATGCTGGGCTCGGAAGTCATCGCTTGAAACAAACGCTAGTCAGGAGTGAATAAAACAATGAAAATTATGCTTTTGGGGGCGCCGGGCTCGGGAAAAGGCACGCAAGCGCAATTTATCTGTGAGAAATATCAAATACCACAAATTTCCACTGGTGACATGCTCAGGGCCGCAGTCAAAGCCGGCACCCCTCTTGGGAAACAGGCCAAAGCCATCATGGACGCCGGGGAATTGGTACCGGACGACATCATCCTGAATCTGATCCAGGAAAGAATCTTGCAACCTGATTGCGAAAAGGGTTTTTTATTGGACGGCTTTCCCAGGACCATTGCGCAGGCAGAAGGTTTGGAGAAAATGGGCGTGACTCTGGATTACGTCATTGAAATTGACGTGCCTGATGAAGCCATTATCCAGCGTTTGAGTGGGCGGCGGGTTCATCCAGGCTCTGGCCGAGTCTATCATTTGCTATATAATCCCCCCAAGGAGGATTGTAAGGATGATCTTACGGGCGAGCCTCTCATTCAACGAGACGACGACCGGGAAGAAACTGTGCGTAAACGTCTGGCAGTGTATCATCAACAAACCGCGCCATTGATTGAGTATTACCGGCAAAAGGCGGAAAAAGGGATTGTCAAGTTCCATTCAATCTCCGGGCTTGGGTCGGTAGAGGAAATCCGCGAGCGGATTTTCTCAATTTTGGATAGCTGATTGGCAACCTTTGTCGAAGCAACTTGGTCCATATCCGTTATGATAGATGGTAAGAACCCAGTTGTACCGTTTTTATGCGGAACAATTTATTTTGCAATATGCCTATACAGCTTGGGTAACTTGATTATTATGTGTGGGCTTCTTGACGAGGCTGTTGACGGCCTGAATGGTTGCCATCAAGCCTACTTGGGGTAGTTTCACGGCGTTTCCGGGCAAGGAGACTGAAATACCTTGGTTGGGTAAGGTTCATAAGCAAGTTTTAGAAAAGCAGCGTTTTTTAACGTTATTCAATACCACATAACTAGGTAAGGTATGGGAAAAACTTTATACGATAAAATTTGGGATAATCATCTTATTCGTACAGAGCCGGATGGGACTTCATTAATTTATATCGACCGCCAGTTGATTCATGAGGTGACCTCTCCGCAAGCCTTTGAAGGCCTGCGTTTGGCTGGCCGCAAGCCTTGGCGGTCCAAGGCGAATTTGGCAGTCGCCGACCATAATGTTCCCACCAAGAATCGGGATTTGGGAATTACCGACCCTGTCTCCCGCCTACAAGTCGCTACTTTGGAAAAAAACTGTGCTGAATTTGATATTCCCGTTTTCTCGATGGACGATGCCCGCCAGGGTATTGTCCATGTGGTTGGGCCTGAGATCGGATTTACCCAGCCCGGTACCACCATGGTTTGCGGCGATTCCCATACCTCAACCCATGGTGCCCTGGGGGCATTGGCATTTGGTGTGGGAACTTCCGAAGTCGAACATGTGCTGGCCACCCAATGCCTGTGGATGAAGAAGGCCAAAAATATGTTGGTGTCGGTAGAAGGGCAAGTAGGAGAAGGGGTAACCGCCAAAGATATCGTCCTGGCGATTATCGGTAAGATCGGTACGGCGGGTGGTACTGGGTACACCATTGAATTTGCCGGCAGTGCTATTCGTGCTTTATCCGTGGAAGGACGGATGACCGTATGTAACATGGCGATCGAGGCAGGTGCCCGCTCTGGATTGGTAGCGGTGGATGATACGACTTTGCAATATCTCCACGGCCGGCCTTTGACTCCCAAAGGTGAGCTTTGGGAACAGGCAATAGAGAACTGGCGCCAACTGCATAGCGATACCGATGCGCAGTTTGATCGGGTGGTGGAACTGGATGCCAGCCAAATCAAGCCCCAGGTAACCTGGGGGACTTCACCGGAAATGGTGGTTCCTGTCGATGGTACGGTGCCTGATCCGGCGCAGGAAAAAGACCCGGTCAAACGGAAAAGTTTGGAACGGGCATTGGAATATATGGCCCTAAGGCCTGGTATGCCGATCCAATCGATTCAGCTCGATAAAGTATTCATTGGCTCGTGCACCAATTCCAGAATCGAAGATCTGCGCGCGGCAGCGGCCGTGATCAAGGGACGCAAAATTGCCTCCACCATCAAGTTGGCCATGGTGGTGCCTGGTTCCGGTCAAGTCAAGCAACAAGCCGAAGCTGAAGGGTTAGACAGGATTTTTGTGGAAGCAGGCTTTGAGTGGCGTGACCCTGGCTGTTCCATGTGTTTGGCCATGAATGCGGACAGGCTTGAGCCGGGAGAACGCTGTGCATCTACTTCCAACCGTAATTTCGAGGGGAGGCAAGGTTTTGGCGGCCGGACCCACTTGGTCAGCCCGGCAATGGCAGTAGCCGCGGCTATTTCTGGTCATTTTGTCGATGTGAGGAATTTTTAATTATGCAACCGTTTGAACGCATCACTTCCCAGGTTATACCTTTGGATCGTGCCAATGTGGATACCGATGCCATCATTCCCAAGCAGTTCTTGAAATCAATTCGCCGCACGGGTTTTGGACCTTTTTTATTTGATGAATGGCGTTATTTCGATCGTGGCGAACCCGATATGGATTGCAGCAATCGGCAGGTCAATCCCGACTTCGTTTTGAATAAACCGGAGTTCAAAGATGGGCAGATTTTGTTGACCCGGGAGAATTTTGGTTGCGGCTCATCCCGTGAGCATGCGCCTTGGGCGCTGTCGGATTATGGCATCCGCGTTATCATCGCGCCAAGCTTTGCCGACATTTTTTACAATAACTGCTTCAAAAATGGCCTGTTGCCTGTGGTTTTATCTGCCGAAGAGATAGACACTCTGTTCGAAGAAGTGGGCCCTGGCTACCAATTGACTGTCGATCTTAAGAATCAGACCATCACCAAACCGGATGGCACTCAATATCACTTTGAAATCGATTCTTCCCGCAAGGAACGGTTGATAGAGGGGTTGGATGATATTGCCCTGACTTTGAAATTTGCAGACGAGATCCGTCGGTTTGAAGACCGGTATCGGCAACGAATGCCTTGGTTGTTTTCGGAACCAGCATCCCTTTAATTCAATTTGATGCCTATAAAGATTTAGCACCTGGGTGGCGGAAACTTTAAAGGTAAGTTTAATTTTTATGGTTACTCTATGACGAAAAAAATTGCGGTTTTGGCAGGAGACGGGATTGGTCCCGAAATTATTCGGGAAGCATTGAAAGTGTTAGATTGTTTGCGCCACGAATTTGGCGTGGAAGTGGAAACCGAACAAGGTTTGGTTGGTGGTGTTGCGTACGATGCCAAGGGTCATCCATTGCCGCAAGAGACGCTGGATCTAGTAAACTCGGCCGATGCCGTACTGCTGGGAGCGGTAGGAGGCCCCCGTTGGGAGGCTTTGGATTATTCTGTTCGTCCCGAGAGAGGGCTGCTGGGGCTCCGGGCGGAGCTAAACCTTTTTGCCAATTTGCGGCCCGCCATGCTTCATCCACAATTGGTAGAGGCATCCACTTTGAAACCCGATGTGGTTTCCGGTTTGGATCTCATGATAATTCGCGAACTGACCGGCGGGATCTATTTCGGCAAGCCCCGGGGGGTTCGTACCCTCGACAGTGGCGAAAGGATTGGGCTAAACACCCTAATATATAACGAGTCGGAAATTCGCCGTATCGCGACGGTTGCTTTCGATACGGCCATGAAGCGGAACCGGCAGTTGTGTTCGGTTGATAAAGCCAATGTTCTTGAATGTACCGAGTTATGGCGGGACGTGGTGACTGAAGTAGGCAAGGACTATCCCGAAGTCATATTGACCCATATGTATGTGGATAATGCGGCAATGCAATTGGTGCGGGCGCCCAAGCAGTTCGACGTGATGGTTACCACCAATATGTTTGGCGATATCTTGTCTGACTGTGCCGCCATGCTGACAGGCTCCATTGGGATGCTGCCTTCCGCATCCTTGGATGAGCACGGCAAAGGCATGTATGAGCCTATTCACGGCTCTGCTCCGGATATTGCGGGCAAGAACCTGGCCAATCCATTGGCGACCATACTTTCTTTAGGCATGTTGTTCCGGTACTCCTTCAATCAAGGCGATATCGCCCAACGTATTGAGCAGGCAGTGGAAAAAGCGTTGGATAGCGGTTTGCGAACCGCGGACATTTACTCGGAAGGTTGCCAGCGGGTTTCGACTGAGGAAATGGGAAATGCGGTTGTAAGCGCATTGCGTTCCCAAGGGAATTGAGGGGAGTATGAGCAAAACCTATAATGTTGCAGTGGTGGGCGCTACCGGTGCGGTAGGAGAGGCCATGCTGGAAATTTTAGCCGAGCGTGGCTTTCCGGTAGGAGAAGTTTTTGCATTGGCGAGTCAGCGTTCCGCTGGAGAGAAAATACTGTTCAAAAACCGGCGCTTGGTGGTTCAAGACCTGGCTGGATTCGACTTTTCCCAAGCGCAGATTGGATTGTTTTCCGCTGGTGCCGGCATCTCTGAAAAATTTGCCCCGATTGCTGCTGAGGCGGGGTGCGTGGTCATCGATAATACCTCGCAATTCCGCTATGACGATGATATTCCGCTGGTAGTGCCAGAGGTAAATCCCCAGGATTTGGCGCGATATACGAAGCGAGGCATCATCGCCAACCCAAATTGTTCCACCATCCAGATGGTGGTGGCATTAAAGCCCATATATGACGCAGTAGGGATCGAGCGGATCAACGTCTGTACTTATCAAGCCGTTTCTGGTTCGGGGAAAGATGCCATTGAAGAGCTTGCCATGCAAACCGCTCAACTGCTGAACGGCAAACCTATCGAATCCAAGGTTTACCCTAAACAGATCGCCTTCAACGTTTTGCCTCATATCGATATTTTTTTGGAAAACGGATACACCAAAGAAGAGATGAAAATGGTGTGGGAAACCAGAAAGATCCTTGGGGATGAATCTATTCAAGTCAATCCCACAACGGTGCGGGTCCCGGTTTTCTATGGACACAGTGAAGCCGTCCATATCGAAACCCGGAAAAAGATTAGCGCAGACAACGCCCGGCAATTATTAGGGGCATTTCCCGGAGTCACGGTGTTGGACCGGCGGGAAGACGGCGGATATCCCACGGCAGTGACCGAAGCGGCGGGTCAAGACGCCGTGTTTGTCGGTAGAATAAGGGAGGATATCTCTCATCCCAAAGGTTTAAATCTTTGGGTGGTTTCTGATAACGTTCGTAAGGGGGCGGCTCTCAACAGCATTCAAATTGCTGAGTTGCTGGTCAAAAATTATATTTGAGCTATCCTTACAAGGAAGCCAAGATTAGCTCAAAGGAGACCCAAAGTGCGCAAATTCGCAAAAACCCTGGCTGTGGTAAGTGTGATGACGCCAGCCGGCGTGAACGCATTGGGCGTGGGCGAGATTAAATTACACTCCGCGCTCAATCAAAAGCTCTATGCGGAAATTCCGTTATTAGTTTCGCCAGGTGAGGATGTTTCACAAATCCGTGTCAGTCTGGCACCGCCCAAGGCCTTTTCCAAAGCTGGGTTGACCCGTCCCTATTACTTGTCGAATTTGCGTTTCAAGCCAGTCAAAAAACCCGATGGCACTGTGGTAGTACAGGTCACCTCCAGTGAAGTGATCCGCGAACCGTTTCTCGATTTTCTGCTGGAAGTGGATTGGCCTCAGGGAAGGATGTTACGGGAGTTCACCGTTCTGTTGGATCCCCCTGTGACCTTTGATGATGTTGTGACAGTGGCTCAATCCAAACCCGCTGAAACACAAAACACTGGCAACAAGGCACGGTTCCAACCTTCGGTTTTGCAAGCAGAAAGGCAAAATCAAGCAACTGCCTTGGCTCCCAGTGGGGAGTATGGGCCTGTCAGGCGTAACGAATCCTTATGGACCATAGCTGAGAAATTAAAGCCGCAAGCATCGGTAACCACGGAGCAAATGGCAATAGCGTTATTTAACGCTAATCCTGAGGCTTTTTATAATAATAATGTCAATGAGTTAAAAGCAGGGGTCACACTAAAAGTCCCTGAAACTGCCGAGCTGGTTCAACTGTCGCCTTCCCAGGCCCGGAAGGAATTTCAAAAGCAATATCAAACCTGGATCGCCCGGCGTCACCAGCCATCTCTGTCTGGTTCTGAAGATGTGAAGACATCGGAAGAAACAAACCAATTGAAGCTGGAAGCGCCCAAGGAAGCGGACATCAAAGAGGTACAGTCGGAGATTCCGGTGATAGAAATGCCGGGACAAGGCAATCCTCAAACTTTGGAGATGATTGAATCTCTCCGCCAGGAAAACGATCTTTTGCGTCAGCGCCTCGAAGACTTGGAAAAACGCATGACGGCGCTGATGGAGGTCAAAAATGCTCAGTTGGCCCAACTGCAAAATGCCGGGGCGCAGCAAAACCAGGAAAAAATCAAAGACCAATCCCAACCCATCGCGGAACAGCCTAAAGTAACCCAGAAAATAGAAGAGGTAACTCCCCCTGCACCTGTGGCAGAGAAACAGTCGTTACCAGTGGTTCCCGTCAAACCTGTAGAGCAAAAGAAAACTCAAAAAGCGTCCAAACCAACGTCTGCTCCGGAGCCGGTACAGCAGGGTGGGGATAATGATTTCTCCGTTAGCGTTTTTTCAAGCCCTTTGTATTTGGGCGTTGGCAGTGTCAGTTTGATGTTGTTAGGTGTGGCAGGTTTTCTGATCTGGCGCCGCAGAGTGGCAGCAGAAGAGCAGGCGGATAGTTTATTGGCCGATTCCTTCTTGATGGATCTGGATGATGAAGAACAGCAGGAAAATGTTACGGTTTCTTCTGCCAGTGGCAATGAAAATCAGTCTCAAACTGTTGCGGAGGGAACCAGCCCGCCTGTTGAAGAAAGTTCGTTTTTGAGTGAATTTACACCCAGCGATTTCGATATTCTGGAAACGGAAAGCGATGCGGTGGATCCTGTTGCGGAAGCTGATGTCTACCTGGCTTATGGTCGTTATCAGCAAGCAGAGGAATTAATCCAGCAAGCCTTGGAGGACGAGCCCAAGAATCCTGAATTGCAACTCAAATTGCTGGAAATCTTCTATGCCAAGGAAGATGCGGAAGCTTTTGAAAATTACGCGAGCAAGCTGCAGGCAAAAGGCAGACAGAAAGACGGTCTGTTCTGGGCTAAAGTAGCCGAGATGGGCAGGGAACTCTGTCCGCAATCCTCTTTGTTTGATTTAGACAATACTGAAAGCGAATCTGTTGAGGATGATTGGAATTCCGAGGAAGAATCGGTAGACAGTATTGATCTGGAAGCAGACTTGGACAAACAAACCAAGGATGAGGATCCCTTGGTGTTTGATTTAGGGGACGAGGCGGTGCTTGATTTTGCCGCTGAACTTCCTGAAGATGATGTCTCTGATCTTGTAAACAAAGAATCATCCAGCGTTGAACCTTCAGAGTCTGCAGATAATGATAATAGCTTGGAGTTTGATGTAACCGGCTTGAATCTGGGTTCGGAAGAGAAGGATACGGAAATAAAAAGCAGTGAGTATGCGGACGAGCCGGAAAACAATGACTTCACGTTCGACTTGGAGAGCATGAGCCTTCAGAGCCAAAACGAAGGTGAAGCTATGGAGGCTGAAGAAGAAACCTTCGATTTGACAGATATGGATGAGATGGAGACAAAGCTGGATTTGGCTCGTGCCTATGTCGATATGGAAGATGTCGATTCTGCCAAGGAAATTCTGGAAGACGTTTTTGCTCATGGCAATGAAAAACAGAAAGATGAAGCCAAAACCCTGATGAGCAAATTGGGGATGACTTCATAAACCAAAGTTAACGCTTGGATAAAACCTCAAATAAGCTAGAACCCAATTGCAGCAGGTGTTTCGTTTCCTGTCGGAATGCCTGCCAGGCTAAGGGTATTCCCTCTTCATCTTTATTTTCGAGAGCGATTTCCAGGTCTTCTGCCAGGTTTTTCAGCTTTAGGATACCGCAGAAGGCTGCGGAACCATGCACTTTATGCACGACATCTTTGGCATTGGCGTAATCATTATTACTGAGGGCCTTGGTAATCATTTCAAGTTGCCGGGGTAATTCATCCAGCAATTTTTCTATTATTTTTGCGCCCAATTCGTGATTCCCATCAAGTCGCTCTGAGATACCTTCTGCCATTTGTGTAATAACATCCCTGGATTTTTCTGCTTCTCCAGGTTTCTTCTTGAGCCAGGTTGACAAAATCTCGTCCAGTTTGTCCCCGAACACAGGTTTGAGTAATAAATCATTGAATTGTATGTTTTTTGACGATTGCAATTGATCCGGAGAAGCATGCGCCGTCACAGCTATTACTGGTGTCGAAAAATTGACGCCTTCGGCATTTCCTTTGATATGTTTCAATACTTCCATTCCACTGTAATCTGGCATTTGTAAATCCATCAATATCAGATCGAAGGGTAATGAGTCGGCAAGCGCCATCGCTTGGCTGCCGTTAGCCGCTTCTATGATTTCAACGCCTTTATCGGCCAATTGGGCTTTGAGTACCATGCGGTTGATGTCATTGTCGTCCGCAACCAAAACACTATGTTGCTTTGCCGGTGCTTCTGAATCTGGCCTGTTTTCCACACGGCGCCGCTGTTTCGCCATATGCTCGGCATTGACAATGGTTTGGAGTTGTTGCCGCCAAAATTCACTGCGGCTGGGAATAGGAACGTAAGCGAGAGCACCCAAAGTACGATAATGGGATTCGTATTGGGCGCAGTGATAGGGGCCCGCCAGGAGAATAGGGATTTGGAAGTGTTCTTGTAATCTTGTCAAATGTCGCTTGATGATTTCAATGGAGGCGTTTTGTTCTGGAATCACCAGAATCAGGGCATGCCATTGCCGGGAATTGGGCCACTTCTCGCTTTCGTCCAGCGATAATATATCCACTTCTGCCCCGAGATTTTCCAATTGAAATTGAAGCGCTTGGCGGGACAGCGGCATGATGTCAATCAACGCGACCCGGCAAAAGGCAGGCCGAGGTTTTTTTTGCCAGCGGGACACAGGCAATGTGAACCAAAATGTTGATCCTTTGCCGGGAATACTCGCACATTCGATAGTGCCTCCCATCTTTTCTACCAATTTTTTGGTAATGTTCAATCCCAGCCCGGTGCCTTCGTGCTGATCCTTTTTCAGGCTGACAAAGGGTTGGAAAATGCGTTGGCATTGCTCTGGTGCGATTCCGCAGCCCGTATCCGAGATGGAGAAGAAAAGCAAGCGATGCCCTGGAGACCAGTGAACACGAATAACAATCCACCCGCTTTTGGTAAACTTGATCGCATTGCCAACCAGATTGGTGACAATTTGCCGAATTCTTAAAGGGTCGCTGATGATTTCATCGGGTACATTTTGATGAATTGACAAAATCAAATGGACTTGTTGGGTCTTGGAAGCAAGTAATGAAATGCATTCTTCCAAACAAGGACGAAGCGCCATCGCTACCGGATGGACTTTAATTTGTCCAGATTCGATCTGGGTGGAATCGAGGATCTCGTTAATGATATGGAGTAAATCTTTGGCCGAATGGTAGATCAGCTGGAGGTGTTCATACTGCCGCTCTGACAGCGGGGTTTTTAACAGGTCTTCAGACAAACCGATGATACCGTTCATAGGCGTACGGATTTCGTGGCTGACCTGGGCCAGGAACTGGCTTTTTTGACGATTCTGCGCTTCCGCCAAAGCACGCGCCTGTTCCAGCTCCCGATTGCGGGATTCCAGGTCCCGCAGGGCGCGTTGCAGCCGGACAGTGGCTTGGTAAACTTTTTTTTCCAAATGGGTCTGGCTTTGTTCCAGTTTTTCCGCCATAACATTGAAACCATCCTTCAGCGCTTTTAATTCACCGGTGGCGATAAAATCCGCCCGCGTTTCTGGTTTGCCTTTGGTGATATCAGTGACAGCGCGTTGCAAGGCTCGAATGGGCTGGAACAATCGTTGCGTCAAGAGTTTGGCCAGGCCCAAGGCGAACAAGACCCCAGCCAGTACAATACCCAAACTGTGAAATATGATGCACTGTTGTTGAGAGATTTGTTCGGAAGCGGATAAAACAACACGCACCATACCCGTATTCGAATTTTTTGTATCAGAATCGCCTGATGGCAGTGGGATGGGGGCGGTAATGATAATAACTTTACGGTTATTTGTGTTGGATGCCGGATTGGCGGTGTTTATCAATGTTTTTCCCTGGCTATCGACAATCGAAATTGCTTTGACAGAGTGATTTTGCAGCACCGCATTCAGGATTTCGGCAAGCTGCTGATTTTGATGATTGGTCAAGTAGTGTGCGCTGGTAGTAGCTAATTGATTGGCAATAATCTTCCCGTGCTGGACAAGTGACTTTTCAACGGAAGAAGTCAATACCCGATGAAAGTAAATGGTCATTCCGATAGCAACGGTGACTGCTGGCACCAGGGAAGTGAATAACAGTTGAGTGCGAATGGATTTAAAAAAAGACATCAGTGGATGAAATTGAATTTAGAGTGTGATTATCAAGGAGCCTTGGTTCACTGTAAATCCCTGTGACTGTTTTTTGACGGACAGTTGGATTGCGTGACATCGATGCATGCCCATTTTTTTGTGAAAAGCGGATAAGTCTTTGAAACCTTGAAACATATATTCTTGGCCTGGGTTTTGCATTTGCTTTATCAGGAGGTAAAACCATGGCAGACGATGATTTGGATCTTGGCGAGGAAAAAAAATCCTCGAAAAAAATGTTGTTTATCATTTTGGCGGTGGTAGTGCTATTGGTTGGCGGTGGCGCTGCGGCTTATTTTATGAACTTACTCCCTTTTGGACCTGCTTCCGAAGCGGAAGAAGTTGCCGAGGAGGGGACGGGGGAGGAAGCTGAGGAGAAAAAGGCAAAAGAAAGCTCTAATGAGGTTTTTTATTATGACTTCGAGCCCTTTATTGTCAATTTCCCGCCCAACCGGGAAGCACGTTTGTTGCAAATAAATTTTAGTGTGCTGACCCACGAGGAAGGGGTGGTTGAGACATTGACAAAGCATGCTCCCCTGATTCGCAATAACTTGCTGCTGTTGTTGGGCCGGTTTCAGCCAACGGAACTTAAGACAAGGAAGGGAAAAGAAGCACTATTGACAGCAGTGAGCCAAGAGATCCAAAGAGCATTGGACATGCAGAAGGAAGGGGGAAAGATCGAAGCCGTTTTTTATACCCAATTCGTCATGCAGTAACGCCATGTCATTGGATGATTTACTATCCCAGGACGAGATCGACGCCCTGCTTCATGGCGTCGATGATGGTCAAGTAGAAACTGAAACCGCGCCAAGTTACAGTGCCGAGGAAGTTCGCTCGTATGACTTTACCAGTCAGGACCGGATTGTCCGGGGGCGGATGCCGACTTTGGAAATGGTCAATGAGCGATTTGCCCGCTATTTCCGTATCAGTCTATTCAGTCTGTTGAGAAGAACGGCAGAAGTTACCTTTAGCGGCGTACAGGTGATGAAGTTTTCCGAATTCATCCATAGCTTGTTTGTCCCTACCAATCTCAATTTGATTCGCTTTCAACCCCTGCGCGGGCGGGGTTTGATTGTATTTGATCCAAAACTGGTATTCACCGCGGTGGATAATTACTTTGGCGGTAGCGGGCAGTTCTACAACAAAGTGGAAGGGAGAGAATTCACGCCCACGGAGATGAGGGTGATCCAAATTCTCCTGGATTTGGTATTCAAGGATCTGTATGAGGCTTGGAAGCCGGTGATGGAGATTGAGCTGGAATATCTGAATTCCGAGGTCAATCCCCAATTCGCCAATATCGTCAGCCCTTCGGAAATCGTGGTCAATTCCACTATCCACATTGAGCTGGAAGGAGGCGGTGGCGATCTTCATATCACCTTGCCCTATTCCATGATTGAACCGATCCGCGAACTGTTGGATACCATCCAAAGTGACCGAGGAGACGTGGATGATCGTTGGCGTAATGCGCTTCATTATGAGGTGATGCAATCGGAAGTCGAAATCCACGGCCTGCTATTGGAGAAGCAGCTGACAGTGGAGCAATTGCTGGATTTGCAACCCGGCGATGTCATTCCGGTGGAAATGAATGAAAGAGCCACTTTAATGGCGGAAGAAATTCCCATCTTCAAGGGGCGGGTAGGTGTATTTAATGGCAACTATGCATTGAAATTATTGGAAAAAGTCGAACGCGGCCCGGATTCCAAACCCCATACCGGGCAAATTGAACATGAAAAAACCGAAGGAGTGACCCATGAGTGACGAAGAAGCGCAGGAATCCACGCCGGAACCAGACAATATTGACGAAATTCTGGAAGGAGCGGCCGCTTCGGAAGAATCCTCTACTGAAGAAAATATCGAAGATGCCTGGGGTGCTGCTTTGGCGGAACAGGCAGAAACCGAAGCGATCGATCAAGTAGAGGAACAAGGCAGTGACGAAATTGCTCCGGCGACTTACGAGAATCTTGATAAGCAAGCTGGAGATGTGTCCAAAAGTCCCGATGATATCAACCTGGACGTCATCCTTGATGTTCCGGTGACGGTTTCGCTGGAAATTGGACGAACGCGCATGAGTATCCGCAATTTGTTGCAGTTGACTCAAGGTTCGGTGGTGGAACTGGACCGGTTGGCGGGAGAGCCCATGGATGTTTTGGTAAATGGCACCTTGATTGCCCACGGTGAGGTGGTGGTAGTGAATGATAAATTTGGCATTCGTCTGACCGACGTCATCAGTCCCGCGGAAAGGTTGCGCAAACTTCGATGAAAGTTTTCTATTTGTTGTTGGGGTTAGTTGTTCCTCAATTGAGTTGGGCGGTGATCGGTTCGACCAAGCCCCAATGGAACCCTCTGGTAATCGGACAATGGCTTGGGGGAGTGGTAGCGGTTGTGGCATTGATTCTGGTTTGTTTATGGGGGCTGCAGCGATTAAGCCGCTGGAGTACGCCTGCTGCTGGTCAAATCCGGATGTTGGGTGGATTATCGTTGGGTGGAAGGGAAAAGCTGCTGGTGGTGGAAGTCGGGGAGGCTCAGTTGGTGCTTGGTGTTTCCCCGGGGCGGGTGCATACCCTGTATGTATTGGAAGGAGATAAACGTTTATCCACCACCCCGACGCAAGGTTTTGGGGAACAATTGAAGCGGGCAATAAAATCACGGGAGCAAAGCGGATGAAAAACTGGCTTGTCATGGTTTTTCTTTTGTATATGCCGGGCTTGACAGTCGCAGCGCCTGGTCTGGAAGCCATACAGGTGTCAACCGCCCCGGATGGTGGCAAGAGTTATACCATCAGCATCCAGGTTTTGGCGCTGATGACGGCCATGACCCTGCTGCCAGGGCTGCTTTTATCCATGACTTCGTTTACCCGCGTCATGGTGGTGCTGGCGATTCTCCGTCAGGCATTGGGGACCGGCCAGACACCCAACAATCAAATTTTGCTTGGTGTGTCTTTATTGTTGACTTTTTTCATTATGATGCCGGTGTTCGACCAAGCCTACAAAAGCGGTATTGCTCCTTATTTGGAGGAAAAAATAGAAGCTGGTGAGGCGCTTGAACGGGTTACCGTGCCCTTGCGGAAATTTATGCTGCGCCAGACCCGCGAAAGCGACCTGGGGTTGTTTGTCCGCCTGTCTGGCCGGGCAGATCTTGAAAGCCTGGACGATGTGCCCATGAGCATGCTGATTCCTGCCTTTGTCACTTCGGAACTGAAAACAGCCTTTCAAATTGGTTTTTTGTTGTTTCTACCCTTTTTGGTGATTGATCTGGTAGTTGCCAGCGTGTTGATGTCCATGGGTATGATGATGTTGTCCCCGGTGATTATTTCCCTGCCATTCAAGTTGATGCTGTTTGTTTTAGTGGATGGTTGGGCGCTGGTCATGGAAACCTTGGCCGCCAGTTTTTATACCGCGTAGAGAGTTTCGCAATGGATGCCGATACCGTCATGACCGTGGCCCACGAAATGCTGTGGGTAACGTTGAAATTGGCCGCCCCCATTCTGCTTTCGGTATTGGCCATAGGGCTGGTGGTCGCGATGTTTCAGGCAGCCACGCAAATCAATGAAATGACGCTTACTTTTGTGCCCAAATTGATTGTCATCGCCCTGGTTCTGGTGTTGGCCGGCCACTGGATGTTGCGATTGTTGACTGAATATACCCGTCAGCTTTATGAAAACATCCCGGGACTGTTGGGCGGATGATGCATTGGTCTGAAGCTCAGCTACTGGAATTGTTGTCCCGCTTTCTGTGGCCGATATTGCGCACCGGTGCTTTCATCATGGCCATGCCGGTTTTCAACAGCCATTCGGTGCCGGTGCGGGTGCGGGTGATCATGGTGGTAACGTTTTGCTGGCTGGTCGCCCCGACTTTGGAATCGGTGCCGGTGTTGGATATGCTGGGATTATCAGCCATATTTGTGGCAATGCGGGAAATACTGATCGGCATGGTTATGGGGTTTATCATGCAAATGGCGTTTGCCGCTTTAATCTTCGCTGGACAAAGTATTGCCTATAGCATGGGCTTGGGTTTTGCTTCCATGATTGATCCTCAGTTAGGGGTACAGGTCCCGATTATCTCGCAAGTATATTTGCTTTTTGCCACCCTGCTTTTTTTGGCGGCTGATGGCCACTTGGTGTTGATTGAAATGATTGCCGCGAGCTTCCATACCTTGCCTTTGGGAATGGAAGGGCTGGCGCGGGAAGATTTATGGACCATCGTCCGCTGGAGTACTACGGTTTTTGTTGGCGGTGTTTTGTTATCACTGCCCATTATGGTGACTTTATTATTCGTCAATATCGCATTCGGGATTGCTACCCGCGCCGCACCTCAATTAAATATTTTTTCCGTGGGTTTCCCCGTAACATTAATGTTAGGGTTGGCGATGATGTGGGTGACTTTCCCTGCGGTATTGCATCGTTTTTCCCTCAGCCTGCCGGGAGCCTATGAGTTGATTGCCAAGTTGTTGAGAGTATAGGGAATGGCGGAAGATTCAGGCCAAGAACGCAGCGAAGAGCCTACCGCCAAACGGTTGGAGGATGCCCGCAAGAAAGGGCAGATACCCCGTTCCCGGGAGTTGAACACTTTTGTGGTGCTTCTGGCCGGGGTGATGGGGTGCAGCATCTTTGGCGGGTTTATAGCGAAAAAATTGCGTCAGACCATGATGGCGAATTTTCGCTTGGAAAGAAAAGAGCTGTTTGACTCAGATGCCTTGCTTTTACATAGTAGCGAGGCGTTCACCAATACCTTGAGTTTGTTGACGCCCTTTTTGGCATTGATGGTACTGGCAGCACTGGTTGCGCCACTGGGTTTGGGGGGCTGGATGTTCAGTTGGGGAAATCTGCAACCTAAATTCAGTAAACTCAACCCCCTGGAAGGATTCAAGCGAATGTTTGCCGCCAAGGGGCTGGTGGAACTGATCAAGTCGCTGCTTAAGGTGCTGTTGCTGGGTGGCGTGGCCACGCTGTTGCTGCAAAGTTACCAGGCGGAAATTTTCGGTTTGATCCAACACAACTTGCAGCTCGCCCTTGATCACGGGCTTGATATTCTGTGGCGGTCCACTTTGCTGTTGAGCGCGGCCTTGGTGGTATTGGTAGCCATTGATGTGCCTTATCAGTTATGGGATCACCGGAAAAAGCTCAAAATGACCCTGCAAGAGGTCAAGGATGAAATGAAGGAATCGGAAGGCCGTCCCGAAGTCAAGAGCAAGATCCGCCAACTCCAGCATGAGCGAGCTTCCCAGCGCATGATGGATGAGGTGCCCAAGGCCGATGTCGTGGTAACCAATCCCACCCATTACGCAGTAGCGTTGAAATATGATCAACAGGGAGGCGGAGCGCCCAAGGTGGTAGCCAAGGGGGTGGATATGATTGCCGCACAAATCCGCAACAAGGCGGTAGCAGCGGATGTGCCCCTGGTGGCGGCACCGCCATTGGCCAGGGCGTTGTACTACAACACTGAGCTGGAGCGGGAAATTCCGGAAGGTCTGTATTTGGCCGTGGCCCAGGTATTGGCCTATGTCTATCAGCTCAAGGTGGCGGCTCACCCGGGAGAAAGGCCGCCGCCACCCACCGACTTGCCAGTTCCAGAAGAATACTTACGACCCTCAGGAGCTACCAGGGAATGAACTTCAACGTTATTCTAAACAGAATGAAACAGTTGGGCGGTGCCGGTTTGGGGGCGCCATTGCTGGTGATGTTGATGCTGATGTTATTGGTGTTGCCACTGCCCGCCTTCATATTGGATTTGTTTTTCACATTCAATATCGCCTTTTCCCTCATTATTCTTTTGGTGGTTATCTACACCGCCAGGCCCCTGGATTTTGCCATTTTCCCCACCGTGTTGCTGGTGGCCACCCTGCTGCGGTTGGGATTGAATGTGGCGTCCACCCGGATTGTATTGCTCGAAGGGCATGAAAGCCCGGAAGCGGCAGGCAAGGTGATTGAAGCTTTCGGCGCTTTTGTCATTGGCGGCAATTTCGCTGTGGGGCTGGTGGTGTTTGCCATTTTGGTGATTATCAATTTTGTCGTCGTAACCAAGGGTGCGGGGCGGGTGTCCGAAGTTAGCGCCCGTTTCACCCTGGATGCCATGCCTGGCAAGCAAATGGCCATTGACGCCGACCTCAATGCCGGTCTGTTATCCCAGGACGAAGCCCGTCTGCGCCGCCTCGAAGTGGCGCAAGAAGCGGATTTCTATGGGGCCATGGATGGTGCCAGCAAGTTTGTCCGTGGCGATGCCATCGCCGGGATCTTGATTTTGTTTATCAATGTGATTGGCGGTCTGGCCATTGGCATGGCCCAGCATGACATGACCTTTGCCGAAGCCGTGGAACGATACACTTTATTGACCATTGGCGACGGCCTGGTCGCGCAAATCCCTTCTCTGTTGTTGTCGGTGGCATCGGCCATTCTGGTAACCCGGGTTTCCAGCAGCACCGAGGATATGGGGCAGCAGTTCAGCGGCCAGTTTCTCGATCACCCCAAGGCCTTGGCTATCAGTGCCGCGGTGATAGGTTTGCTGGGTTTGATTCCAGGGATGCCAAACCTGCCGTTTTTACTTCTGGGAAGCGCTTTAGGGGCAGGCGCCTATTATCTCTACCGGCGTCATCGAATGCTGGAAACCCAGACGGAAGAAGCTTTGGCGCCGCCGCCAGAACCGGAAGTCAAAGAGCTTAGCTGGGAGGATGTCATGCCGGTAGACCGGATTGGCCTGCAAGTGGGTTACCGGCTGATTCCCTTGGTGGATAAACAGCAGGGAGGGCAGTTAATGGCCCGCATCAAGGGGGTGCGCAAAAAACTGTCCCAGGAACTGGGCTTTTTGATTCCGCCGGTCCACATCCGGGACAACCTGGACTTGTCTCCCACTGCTTACCGCCTGCAAGTTCTGGGGGTAACCGTAGGTGAAGCGGAAATCCAACCGGACCGGGAAATGGCGATTAATCCGGGACAGGTTTTCGGTGCCCTGCAGGGTATCGAAGGCAAAGATCCCGCCTTTGGTCTGGAAGCGGTATGGATTGAACCGGCGCAGAAAGATCACGCCCAGGCGTTGGGTTACACCGTGGTCGATCCGGAAACAGTGATTGCTACCCATCTCAGTCAGGTATTGCAGGAGCAGGCGTTTCAACTGTTCGGCCACGAAGAAGCGCAGCAATGGGTGGACAACTTGGCCAAGGTGGCCCCCAAATTGGCGGAAAATCTGGTGCCGCAAATCCTCCCGCTGACCTTGCTGGTGAAAGTTCTGCAAAACCTGCTCAAAGAAAAGATTTCCATTCGCGATATGATCACAATCGCCGAAACTTTGGCGGAACAGGGCAGTAAAAGTCAGGATCCCGACACCTTGACAGCCGCAGTACGTTCCGCCCTGGGACGTTCTATTGTCCAAAAAATCAATGGCTTGGAACATGAATTGCCGGTACTTACCCTCGATCCGGAATTGGAACAGTTATTGCAGCAAACCCTGCAAGGCAGCGGCACGGAAGGTGCCGGCATTGAACCAGGATTGGCGCAACGCATGCATCAACTATTGGAAGAACAAACCAATAAATTGGAAATGACCGGCAAACCGGCGGTTCTATTGGTTTCTTCCCTGCTACGTTCTTGGTTGTCGCGGTTCGTCCGCCACACCATTCCTGGATTGCATGTGCTGGCCTATAACGAAGTGCCCGAAGATCAGCAGATCAAAGTCGTGGGCGTGGTTGGCCAAAGGGCTTGAAAATCCATTGAGGTAAAAGCGGATGAAGATGAAACGTTTCCTGGCGCCGGATATCCGCCAGGCTTTGCAGCAGGTAAAGGAGACATTGGGACCAGACGCGGTCATCCTCTCCAATCGTAAAACCGCCGAGGGAGTGGAAATTGTTGCTGCCCGGGATTTTGAAATGGAAAGTATGACGCCTTCCGATCCAACACCTGTACAGACCAAGAAAGCCAAAGTGATGCCAAAGCCGGCCTTTTCCGCCCGCGGTTACAACGCTGTGGCGGAAATGGCTGTTGCCAACGCCAGCTCCAAGCCGTCAACGCGGCGCGGGCAAAAACCAGCTAAAGCCACCGTCAATGTGGCCGATAACAATAAAGTGAAACCAAACAATGGCGGAAACCGGAGCCCATCCAAGGACCCCCTCCTTACCCGGAGCAAGCCAGCGGACGAATCCGCTGCTTCTTCCGGGAAAAGCCCGGTTTCCGCCACCCTTTCCGGCGTATCTGTCCACTTAGACGATATGCAGGGGATGCGGCAGGAATTGAGGCAAATGCGCTATTTATTGGACCGGCATTTATCCCGGCAAGCCTGGCGTGAGGAAGTGGACAAATATCCCACCCGTTTGGATGTTTTACGGAACCTGACCCGATTGGGGTTTTCTCCGGCTATAGGTCGTGAATTTTCCCAACGTTGCGGTTGCCAAGAGGATATTGCCCTTGCCTGGGAGCAAGTTCAGCAGGTAGTGGCGCAGGCGCTGCCCATCGCGGAAGATCCCCTCCTGGATTTTGGAGGGATCGTGGCTTTGGTGGGCCCCACCGGTGTTGGTAAAACCACTACCATTGCCAAATTGGCGGCCCAATTCCGGTTAAAGCACGGTCCCCGCCAAATTGCCCTGGTGACTACCGATAACTACCGGATTGCCGCCCACGAACAACTCAGTACCTATGCCAGAATTCTTGGAGTTCCCGTCCGGGTGGCTGGCAATGCAGAGGAACTGCACGGCATTTTGAGAGGCTTTATGGACAAAAAACTGGTGTTGATTGACACTGCCGGCATGAGCCAAAAAGACTTGCGATTGGCGGATCAATTCGCGCTTTTCCGGGAAAGTGAAATAGAAATCGAATCTCATCTGGTGTTGTCCGCCAGTGCTCAAATCAAATCACTCAACGAGATCATCACCGCTTTTTCCGGCTTCGGGGCCAAATCCTGCATTTTGACTAAACTGGATGAGGCAGGCACGTTAGGGCCTGCAATCTCGGCGGTGCTCGAACATCGGTTGCCGGTGGCGTTTGTTACCGACGGCCAGCAAGTGCCGGAGAATTTGCATCGCGCCAGCGCAAGTGATCTGGTGGCCCGTTGCTTTGTCAGCGGGGAAGCCGAGTCTGCCCCTGACAACGATGATTTTACCTTCGAAGATTGGGTTGCCCATGCCAGCGTATAACATGGATCAAGCCGCCGGAATCCGGCAAATGACCAGCCTGAAACCCGTCCGTGTGTTGGCCGTGGCCAGTGGCAAGGGCGGGGTGGGCAAGACCAATGTGTCAGTGAATCTCGGTGTGGCCCTGGCGCAGATGGGTCGGGCCACTGCCCTGCTGGATGCGGACATGGGATTGGCGAATGTAGATATTCTCCTGGGCTTGCATCCCAGCCATAACCTTTCCCATGTGATTCGGGGAGAAAAAACCCTGGATGACATCTTGCTGGACGGGCCTGCGGGATTAAAGATCGTTCCCGCGGCTTCCGGCGTGCAGCAAATGGCGGAATTATCGCCGGCGGAACAGGCGGGCCTGATCCGGGCCTTCAGTGAGCTGCAGATTCCGCTGGAAGTATTAATTGTGGATACCGCGGCGGGAATTTCAGGGAGCGTGGTGAATTTTGCCAGGGCGTGTCAGGAAGTAGTGGTCGTGGTCTGTGATGAGCCTACCTCGTTGACAGATGCCTATGCCTTTATCAAATTACTCAATCGTGATTATGGCCTCCACCGGTTCCAGATTCTGTGCAATATGGTGCGTGACGCGGGGCAGGGCAGGGTCCTGTTTGAGAAGCTTTGCCGGGTCACCGATCACTATTTGGATGTAGCCTTAAGTTATTTTGGTGCGGTTCCCCACGATGACTCGGTTCGCAAGTCGGTAAAGATGCAGCAGCCGGTCATGACTGCATTTCCCGGTTGCCCAGCGGCCCAGGCATTAAAGGCTCTGGCGCGCAAGATTGATACTTGGCCGGTGAGTGACCTTCCTTCAGGGCAGTTGGAATTTTTTGTCGAGCGCATGATTCATTTTAGTTCGGAGGCATTCGCATGAAAGGTGCCCAGGCTTATGCCCAGGTGCAGTCTCAGGATTTTGAATCGGTGGTGAGCCGCTATGCGCCACTGGTTAATCGTATTGCCCATCATTTAAAAGCCAGGCTTCCTGCCAGCGTGCAATTGGATGATTTGATTCAAGCCGGCATGGTAGGCCTGCTGGAAGCTTCACGCCAATATGATGCCGGGCAGGGGGCCAGTTTCGAAACCTATGCGGGGATTCGAATTCGCGGGGCAATGCTGGATGAGGTGCGCCGCTATGATTGGACGCCCCGTTCCGTTCACCGTAAAGCCAGAATGATTACCGAGGCCATGTATGCCATTGAACGCCGCACCGGACGTGACGCCAGGGACACCGAGGTGGCGGAAGAATTAGACATGAGCCTCGATGAGTACCATCAAGTGCTTCAGGATGCGGTCGGGTGCCGCCTGTTCAGCGTTGATGAACTGTTTGAAAATGGTGAGGCGATTCTCGATCAAGTCAGCGGTGCCGAAGTAGCGCCTATTGATTCCCTTTCCCATGAAAACTTTAAAAAAGCCTTGGCTGATGCAATTTCCGGCCTGCCCGAGCGGGAGCGATTGGTGATCTCTTTGTATTACGAAGAGGAAATGAATCTGCGCGAAATTGGCGAAGTGCTGGGGGTGAGCGAGTCCCGGGTGTCCCAGATCAATAGCCAGGCCATGCTCAGGTTGCGGGCGCGGATGCGGGAATGGCTGAATGATGAGTGAATCTGCCATCCAGAGAATAGTTTATGAAAATCGGCATGGAGCACTTCCCGCCACAAAATTACGACTATATTTACTATTAATTGAGTTAAATGACAGATAAGGGGATGAGCGTTGGATAAGAATATGAAAATCCTGGTGGTGGATGATTTTTCCACCATGCGCAGGATCATCAAAAATCTTTTGCGGGAACTTGGGTTTACCAATATCAGCGAAGCAGACGATGGCCAGACCGCGCTGCCCAAGTTGCAGGCAGGGGACTTTGATTTACTGATTACCGACTGGAATATGCCTGGCATGACCGGTATTGAGCTGTTGAAAGCCGTGAGGAGCGATGAGAAATTATCCACCATGCCAGTCCTGATGGTAACGGCGGAAGCGCGCCGGGATCAGATCGTAGCTGCCGCACAAGCCGGGGTGAACGGTTATATCATCAAGCCCTTTACCGCCGGTACGCTGAAAGAGAAGCTGGAAAAAATCTTTGAACGCTTGGCGGCTTAGGAGTTATCCATGTCAGCAGTAGCAACGGATCTCGATGAATCCCTCGGTGCCCGCCTTCAGCGCGCCAAAGCCTTGGTGGCCGCCCTGGAAAAAGGTGATGAAGCAGAGGCCGACCGGATTTTGGATGAAATCGGCCGGGTGCGGGAGAGTATGCTTTTTCAAGAAATCGGCAAATTGACCCGCCAGCTTCACGAGGCTTTGACCGGCTTTATGGTGGATAACAAATTGGCCGAACTGACCGAAAACGATATTCCCGATGCCCGCGAACGGTTGAATTATGTCATCACCATGACTGATCAGGCGGCTAATACCACGCTTAACGTTTTGGACGAGGTTTTGCCGCAACTCGATGCTCTCAGTGAAAAAACCGATAATTTGGGCGCTCGCTGGGAACGGTTTCTGCAGAGGGAAATGCCCTATACGGAATTCCGGGAGATGAGCCAGGAAATCAGCCGTTATTTTAAAGATATGTCGCCCGCCCTGGCGCAAATGCAAGCTCAATTGAATGAAGTATTGATGGCGCAGAGTTTTCAAGATTTGACAGGGCAAATTATCCGCAAGGTTATCGAACTGGTGCAACAGGTAGAAAACAGCCTGATTGAATTGATTCGCTTTTCAAGCCGGCATATGAGTCCTTCGGCTCCGGCAACCGACAAGGGGAAGCCGGAGGTTGAAGCTGAAGGGCCAGTGGTTCCAGGAGTGGACAAGGCAGAAGCGGTAAGCAGCCAGGATGATGTGGATGATTTATTGTCCAGTCTTGGATTCTAAAGGGAGGAGATCTCCATCATGGCAATAGATTTTGACGACGAAATCCTGCAAGACTTCCTGGTGGAAGCAGGAGAGATACTGGAGCAGCTCGGCGAGCAACTGGTGGATCTGGAACAAGCGCCCGAAGACGGCGATCTGCTCAATGCGATTTTCCGGGGGTTTCATACGGTCAAGGGCGGGGCAGGCTTTTTAAGTATTCAACCACTGGTGGAACTCTGCCACAAGGCTGAAGATGTCTTCAACCTTTTACGTCAGGGCGATCGCAAAGTAGAACCAGCGCTCATGGATGCAGTTCTCAAAGCGTTGGATGTCATCAATGACATGATTGCCAGTATCCGGAGCGGGGAAGAACCCTCTCCGGCCGATCCCGGGCTGCTAAATGCTTTGGCGCGATTTACCGTGCCGGATGACGGCGATGCCACCACTGAAGAGGTGGCTACGGTAACCCCGGCCCAACAGGAAAAGGCCCTGGAACCTAGCGAAGCCCAGCCGTCCGACCCCGATCCTATCGAACAGGAATTTGAAGCCATGCTCGAGGGGGCGCAGGCGTCTCAGGAAACCGTTCCCGCTGGGGATGAAATTACCGAAGAAGAATTCGAGAAGTTGCTCGATACACTCCATGGGCCGAGTGGCGCTCCGGGCAAGAAGGAAGAAGAGATTCGTCCAACCCCAAAGGCTTCTGAAGATACTGGAAACAGTGATGAAATCACCGAAGAAGAATTTGAAGCCTTATTGGATCAACTCCATGGACCCGGCAAACATCAAGCGGCTGCCCCTAAACAGCCTGCCGAACCAGGCAAATCCAGTCCTCCACAGAGCAAGCCAAAACCGGAAACCCAGCCCCCGAAAGTGGAACCAGTCAAGCGGGAACGCCCGCAGTTGAAAGCCGTTGCTGGCGGTAAACCAAAACCTGCGGGAGAAACCACGGTACGGGTCGATACCCAGCGCCTGGATGAAATCATGAATATGGTGGGTGAACTGGTGTTGGTTCGGAACCGCTTCAAAACGCTCCGGGAGTCCCTGGATAACGAAGACATGGCCAAGGCGGTGGCGAATCTGGATGTGGTCACTTCCGACCTTCAGCTGGCGGTGATGAAGACCCGCATGCAGCCCATCAAAAAAGTATTTGGCCGGTTTCCCCGGGTAGTACGGGATTTGGCGCGCAGCCTCAACAAGGAAATCCGGCTGGAGATGCATGGTGAGGATACCGATCTGGATAAAAATCTGGTGGAAGCGCTTGCCGATCCATTGGTACATCTGGTGCGCAATTCGGTGGATCATGGCATCGAAATGCCCGATGAACGGGAAAAGGCGGGCAAGCCCCGCGAGGGCGTCGTGGTGCTGACCGCAGCCCAGGAAGGCGACCATATCCAATTGACCATTGAAGATGACGGCAAAGGCATGGACCCCGAGGTCCTGCGGCAAAAAGCGGTGGAAAAAGGCTTGATGGATGAAGAAAGCGCTGCCCGTATGGACGAAAAAGAATGCTTTCATTTGATTTTCATGCCGGGCTTTTCCACCAAATCGGAAATCTCCGATATTTCCGGCCGTGGAGTTGGAATGGATGTGGTGAAAACCCGGATCAGCCAAATGAATGGCAGTGTGGATATCGATTCCGAAAAGGGGCGCGGAACCAAACTCACAATCCGCGTGCCTTTAACGTTAGCCATCATGCCGACCCTGATGGTGAAGCTGGAACACCAAGCCTTTGCCCTGCCTCTGGCCAGCGTCGTGGAGATTTTGGATTTGGACCTGAATCAGACCAATGTCGTGGATGGCCAGGAAGTGGTGATTGTGCGCGAACAGGCGTTGCCTTTGTTTTATCTCAAAGACTGGCTGATCCATGGCCGGCGCAGTGAAATCCGCTCGCAAAACGATGGTAACGTGGTAGTGGTCAATGTAGGTGGGCGGCACGTGGGATTTGTCGTGGACCACTTGATTGGCCAGGAAGAAGTAGTGATTAAAGCCCTGGGCGCCAAGCTGCACGGTTTGGTGGGCTTGGCCGGGGCTACCATAACCGGGGATGGCATGATTGCCTTGATTCTCGATGTTCCTGGACTGATGAAACGCTATGCTGCCTGACGTTTTGTATGGTAGCTAATAAGTTTTCGGCTCACACATCGGCTTGTCCTTCCGAAGAAAGTCTGTATTCCGGAGTCACAATGTCCCCGTCACTGAACAGGCAATCCACCACGGAGGCGGCGAGTAAGCCGAAGGGCGCTAGGAAAAAACCAGCTGTCCAGTTGTTGATCATCGCCGCATCCACTGGTGGGCCTTTGGCCTTGCAAAAGCTTCTTCCCAAATTGAAGGCCGGTGTGGGGTTTCCAATCCTGGTGGTGCAGCACATGCCCAAGGATTTCACCCGCGATTTTGCCGAGCGCTTGAACCGTTTATCGAGGATAGAGGTCCGCGAAGCCGAAAACGGCGACAGGTTGAAACCGGGAGTGGCGCTGCTGGCGCCGGGCGGCAAACAAATGGAATTGGACGACAGCCAAACCATCCGGATTCGCGGCACCTTGCATCAGGAAATATACAAACCCAGCGCGGATATTACCTTTGCTTCGGTCGCCAACCGCTTCAGGGGGAGAGTGCTGGCCGTTGTGATGACCGGCATGGGAGTCGATGGGCGGTTTGGGGTCAAATTGTTGAAAAGCAAGGGGGCGCAGGTGTGGGTTCAGGATGCAAGGAGTTCTGTGATTTACGGCATGCCCAAAGCCATCGTCGAGGCCGGCCTGGCCGATGAAATCCTGGACTTGGATGACATGAGCGAACGTTTCAGGGAAATGTAGCGGCATGGATCCCTTAAGTATTGTTGGCATTGTTGTTAGCGTTGGCGCGGTCGTCTTCGGCAATATACTGGAAGGCGGAGATTTATCTTTTTTGATCAATGGGCCGGCAATGCTGATTGTGATGGGTGGCACCTTAGGGGCGGTATTACTGCAGACCCCGCCAAGCGTTTTTTTGCGAGCCGTAAGAAAACTGGGAGGGGTGTTTGTGCCGCCCGAAATCCAGTTAACACAGCAGATAAAAAAAATTGTCCAGTGGAGCACCCAGGCCCGGAAGGAAGGATTGTTGGGCCTTGAAAACGAGCTCGACCGGGAAAAAGACAGCTTCGTCAATAAAGGTTTGCAATTGTTGGTGGATGGCAACGAGACGGAAACCATTCGCGATGCCATGTCATTGGAAATGGTGACCAAAGAACAGCAAGATTTCCAAGCCGCCAAGGTTTTTGAAGCGATGGGGGGATACGCGCCTACCCTGGGGATTTTGGGCGCGGTACTGGGCTTGATTCAAGTGATGCAGAACCTCAGTGATCCTGAAAAATTGGGAAGCGGTATCGCCGTGGCGTTTGTCGCCACGATTTACGGGGTTGGCCTGGCCAATCTGGTGTTTTTACCCGTCGCCAATAAACTCAAAGCCCAGGCCCGGGCCGTGAGTTTGTCGAGGGAGTTGATGATCGAAGGCATTATCTCAATCGCCGAAGGGGAAAATCCCCGCAACATTGAAATTAAATTGAGTGGCTTTTTGGAGTAACAATGAAAACCGGCCGGCTTAGATCCTTCGATGAAGAACATGAAAACCATGAGCGGTGGCTGGTGTCCTATGCTGACTTCATTACCTTGTTGTTTGCCTTTTTTGTCGTGATGTACGCGATTTCTTCCGTCAATGAGGGCAAGTACCGGGTACTGGCCGAATCGCTGGATCAAGCTTTCAAGGAACCTGCTCAAAAAACCCTCGATCCCATCCAGATAGGAGAACCGCCAAAAACGGTTAATCCACTGGATGCTTTGGTCCCTTCCGGGAAGCCGGTCACTGAGCCGATTTCCGAAGAGGGCCGGGAGCAAATCAAACTTCAGAGAACTTCCGAACAAATCGAAGAAGTCCTGGCCCCTTACATTGATGACGACCTGGTGGCCGTCACCCGGAATGAATTTTGGGTGGCCGTGGAAATGAAAAGCGGCATGTTGTTTTCCAGCGGTAGTGCAAAATTATCCAAAGCCGCCGATCCCGTGCTGGGTAAACTGGCGGAAATCGTCCGGGAAATGCCAGATAACCCTATCTATATTGAAGGCCATACCGATAACGTGCCTATTCGTACCAAGGAATTTCCTTCCAATTGGGAATTATCCGCCGCCCGCGCCGCCAGCGTCGTGAGAAAGTTGATTGAAGCAGGCGTGGCGCCGCAGCGATTGGCCGCGGTGGGCTATGGAGAAAATCATCCAGTGGCCGATAACAAGAGTGAGGAAGGCCGTTACCGCAACCGCCGGGTGGTAATGGTACTGCAGGCCAAAAATCTGGCTCGTTATCAAGTGCTTTCAAAAGAGCGGAAAAAATTGACGCAATCGGTGGCAAAGCCATGAGCGTCAAGGTGTTGAGGGAGTGAGGACGATGCGGGTATGGGCGATTTCCAATCAAAAGGGCGGTGTTGGCAAAACAACCACGGTTGCCAGTCTGGCAGGGCTGCTGCAAGGGCAGGGCGCCAAGGTGTTGATGGTGGATTTGGACCCTCACGGTTCATTGAGCAGTTATTTCGAAATGAATGCCGAGGATGTTGAATACGGGGTTTATGACCTGTTTCAGAAAGCCATGACTCATCAGCCGTGTGAGGATCCGGGCAAATATATTCGAGCCACGGCTTTTGAAAATTTATTCTTGTTGCCGGCAGTGATGGCTTTGGCCACTGTGGAACGCCAGGCCGGGACGATTGAAGGTTTGGGGTTGGTGCTGCAAAAAGCCCTGGAACACCTACATGGTGAATTTGATTATGTCTTGATAGATACCCCGCCCATGCTCGGGGTTTTAATGGTGAATGCCTTGGCGGCTTGCGATCGCTTGATTGTACCGGTAATGGCTGAATACTTGTCTTTGCAGGGATTGGAACGCATGCTGCGTACCCTGGCCATGATTTCCCGTTCCCGCAAGCGGCCTTTTGATTACACCATCGTTCCCTCGTTGTTTGACCGCCGCACGCGGGTGTCGGCAGACAGCCTCAGGCTGCTGCAAGAACGCTACGGGGGGTTCCTTTGGGCTGGTGTTATCCCTGTGGATACCAAACTCCGGGAAGCCAGTGAAGCCCATCTTCCCATATCCCATTATCAGCCAAATTCCCGAGCGGCCATTGCTTATGAACAACTGCTGGAATTTTTGTTGGAACCTGGCATGACAAACGAACCCCAAGCGCTTTCAGCATGAGTGAGACTAAGCAAGAGGCCGAAGTCATGAGACAGGCAAGTTCCCCCTTGGACAGTTATTTTGAAGCGCTGCTTTCACCCGTTGAACGGCAGGATTCTGATGGGAAACCCAAGGAGAGAAAAGTTGACCATCAACCAGCGGAAGGGGAGACAGCCAAACCGCCAATCGTATTGCCCCCGGGCTGTCCTGCGTGGGTTGAAGGGCCGTTTGCCATCCAGCCTTTTCGTCTTGGCGGGCTCCGGTTTGCCGTCCCTGAATTTCAACTGCATTCGCTTATTCCCTGGCCAAGGGAGTTAGCCACGCATCCTGACCAGCCTGCATGGGCATTGGGCCAGCTTGATGTTGAAGGAAGCAAAATTTGGGTGGTGGATACCTTGAATGTCATCCTGCCCCCGGGTAAGCGGTCTAAACCGGTGTACCGGCTGTTATTGGCAGGTGCTGGAATGGCATTGGCCTGCGATGCCGCCGAAGACGAAATTATTCTGAATCCCGACCAGGTGAAGTGGCGCCAAGAGCGAACGCACCGGCCCTGGTTGCTGGGCATGTTGGCAACGGCTCCCTGCGCCTTGATTGATTTTGAAAAAGTGATTTCAAATTAGGAAAGACCAGTTTATACAGATTTTCTTCGGCATAAGGTTGTGCCGGCAAATCCAGCGCGATAAGTGCTCTTGAAAAGTCAACGATGAATTGTCCGAATTATTTGGTGGAGAAAAACTATGGCTGAAGCAGCTGAAAAACTCAGTGACGAACTATTGCAATGGGTTACCTTCCGGCTGGCGGAAGAAACTTACGGCATTAACGTAATGCAGGTCCAGGAAGTGCTGCGGGTGACGGAGATTGCTCCAGTGCCAGGTTCTCCTGATTATGTTATCGGTATTATCAACCTGCGGGGAAATGTGGTGACCGTGGTGGATACCCGCAGCAGGTTCGGTTTGCCACCGAAGGATCCAGATGACCTTTCCCGCATAGTCATCATAGAGTCAGGGGATCAAGAAATTGGTATTTTGGTGGACAGCGTGGCGGAAGTCGTGGAATTGCGCGCTTCTGATATGGAGTCGGCGCCCAATGTGGGAAATGAAGAAAGCTCCCGTTATATTCAAGGCGTCACCAGCCAGGATGGTCAGCTATTGATTTTGGTGGATTTAAACAAGTTTCTTACCGACGAAGAATTGGCGGAAATTGAAAGCCTGTAATTTTGGCTACTGTCAAGGGAATGCTGGAGGTTGACAGCGATAAAAATACGCTGTCCCCATTGTGGGTAAAGGTTACGTTAACAATACGCTATAAAAAATTGATGACTTGAATGTTTCGAGGTGGGATGCCAGTCAAGAAATTTTGCCAAGGGGCTCTCTATCCACGGTGAGCAATGTGTGGATTTGCTTGAAAGCTTTGGCGGCTGGCCGTTTTTATCTCAATGGCATAACAATTGCCTGGATTAATTAAAAAGGGACATAACGATAAGAATGTAGCTTTTTCACAGGAGGACAGTAGCGGATCTGAAGCAGGGGACTGTCAGATCGATTGTTTGACTTCCAAGAGGTGAAGATTATGTTCGAGTGGTTACAAAATTTAATCCAGCGTGGTTGCCATAGCATAGCCTTGCGCTCATACCGGTGGCGGCGAAGAAAAGTCATATATCTGGGAAAACCCCAGGTCCATTGGCAGGACCCTTTGTCCCTGTTGTGGTATTCGGAAAATACCGCGATGCGATTGCTCAAAGCCCGCATCCTGGATGAAGCAAGCCGACAAAGTCAGTCACTTTAGGTGATTGACTTTGTGAGAAAAACAAAAATCGCAATTTTTGTTTTTTCGTTCTCTGAACAAGCCAGGGATGACTTGTTCAGCTTGCAGTCATAGCCAAGCCATGTTTCATCCGTCAATAATTTGACGGAATCGTGCTATAATTTATCTCCTATAAACAAAGCCTTTGTTCTTAACAGAGCCAAGGCTTTTTTCTTGTCCAAAAGTTAGGTCTGATTTTTCTATGTTTACACTGGGTTCCCATTCTCCAAAATCTTTACGTATCGAAGTTCTATCCGGTCTCACCGTTGCCTTGGCCTTGGTGCCGGAAGCGGTTGCATTTGCCTTTGTTGCCGGCGTGGAGCCTCTGGTTGGATTATACGCAGCTTTTATGGTGGGGCTGTTAGCGGCGCTCTTTGGCGGCCGGCCAGGGATGATTTCCGGCGCCACCGGTGCTATGGCCGTGGTGATGGTGTCTTTGGTGACAACCCATGGCGTTGAATACTTGTTTGCCGCGGTTGTGCTGGCTGGGGTTTTGCAGATGCTAGCGGGATTGCTGGGCTTGGGGAAATATATTCGAATCGTTCCCCATCCCGTGATGCTGGGCTTCGTCAACGGTCTGGCGATTGTGATTTTTCTGGCCCAATTGAAGGGTTTTCAAGTCATTGCCGAGGATGGTTCAAGTCAATGGATGCAGGGAACCGAGTTGATGACAATGCTAGGATTGGTGGCGTTGACCATGGCCATTATTTTTTTCCTGCCGCGATTAACCAGGGCGGTTCCCCCGTCGTTGGCGGCGATTGCGATAGTATCCCTTTTGGTTGTCTTCCTTGAGATAGACACCAAAACCGTGGGAGATTTGGCATCGATCAAAGGGTCTTTGCCAAGTTTTCATTTCCCTGAAGTACCTATTAACTGGCAGACATTGAAAATTATTTTTCCCTTTTCGGTGATATTGGCGGCAGTAGGGTTAATTGAATCCTTGCTGACACTGACTTTGATTGATGAGATCACCCAAACCCGTGGCCGGGGGAACCGGGAGTGTTTTGGCCAGGGGGTGGCCAATTTTGTCACTGGTTTGTTCGGCGGCATGGGAGGTTGCGCCATGATTGGACAAAGTATGATCAATATCAATTCCGGGGGGCGGACCCGGCTTTCTTCCATTTCCGCGGCAATTTTTTTACTGGTATTTATTCTTTTTGCCTCGGGTTTGATTGAGAAAATCCCCATGGCTGCTTTGATTGGCGTGATGTTTATCGTAGTGATCGGGACTTTCGAATGGTCCAGCATCCGGATTCTCAACAAAATTCCCAAAAGCGATGCTTTTGTCCTGATTTTGGTTTCGGCCGTGACAGTGGCGACTGATTTGGCCATTGCGGTATTGGTTGGCGTGATTGTTTCCGCCTTGGTCTTTGCCTGGGAACATGCAAAACATATCCGGGTGGAAAAATATGATAAGGAAGGCTCCAGAGTGTATGAGTTACACGGGCCTCTTTTTTTTGGTTCAGTCCAGAATTTCCTTGATCTGTTCCACCCGGAGGAAGACCCCGGTGATGTGGTGATCGAATTTCAACATTCGCGGGTGGCCGATCATTCCGCCATCGAAGCCATCGATACCTTGGCGGAAAGGTATATCAAAGCCGGTAAAACCCTGCACCTGCGCCATTTGAGTCCCGAATGCCGGAAATTGCTCAAAAAAGCAGGTGATTTAGTGGAAGTCAATGTGATGGAAGACCCGGACTATCATGTGGCCACCGATGAGATGGCATAGGGAAGCATAAAATATTAAACCGCGTATTTTCTCAACACCCGGTAGGTAGTGACCAGTCCCCAAAAATTAAGCAGCACGAGCATATATAAGGCCGGCAGATGATGCCCCATGAGGTAAACCGAGGTAATGGCGAACTCCCCGATAATTCTGTTTTCGCAACAATTGGAAAACAATCGCTGAATTTCGATACACATGGCGGAGATATCCTTATTGGGATACCAAGCCAGGCTGTCATTGACGGGTTGGAGTAAAAAGATGCGCAGCCACATCCAAAGGAGCAGAGTGGGTAACTGGGGGGCGAAAAAGGCAATGAACAAAAAAGCATTGTGCAACAAAAAAACAGCGATGAAATGCTGTTTCAATAAATGAGGTGCGATGGGTCCTGATTTTGGGAATTTCAAATCAAACATGTTTTCAATCCTGGTGATTAGGGCAATTTTCAGTTCTGACGAAACATCACGGAAGAAGCTGTTGAAGGTCACCTGAAGGCACAAGTGGATGCATTCTCAATATCCTTGCTATTTACTCAAAAATATAGTTCAAATTTGATTTTCTTCTTGACATTTTTTGGTGCCCATGATCTTGATTTTTGAGGGGGATTGTTATGTGCTCAGTCGGGAGTCATGGATCTGGTAAACAGACCCCAAAATCAAGACAAAGTGCTGTTCCTCTATGGATTCTCTGAATAAGTCATCCCTGACTTAACAGGGCAATCGTATGAACCGACCTATCTCCCCTCTCCCTCTGGGAGAGGGACCGGGGGTGAGGGGGGAAACACCGTTGCATTCATCGGCTCAAGCCCTGACCCCAACCCCTTTCCCAGAGGGAGAAAGGCTTCAATATTCTGCAAAATCAAGTGTGCACGGAAAAAAGCGGCGTTCATGCGTTGCCCTGCCTGACTTAATCAGAACCCCCAGGAACAATTTCCGGTTTGGTACAATAAAAAGATTTTTAAACACCTTTTTGGATATTCCGAATGACCACCGTACGCACCCGTTTCGCCCCTAGCCCCACTGGATATCTCCATATTGGCGGTGCCCGCACCGCTTTATTCAATTGGCTGTATGCCCGCAGGCATGGTGGCCAATTTATTCTGAGAATTGAAGATACCGATCGCGAGCGTTCTACCCGGGAGTCAGTCAACGCCATTTTGGAAAGCATGGCCTGGTTGGGTTTGGACTATGATGAAGGGCCTTACTTTCAAAGCGACCGCTTTCCCCGTTACCGGCAAGTCATTCAACAGCTATTGGATGCGGGCAAGGCCTATTACTGCTATTGCAGCAAGGAAGAGCTGGATGCCCTGCGCCAGGAACAAATGGCGCGCAAGCAAAAGCCCCGCTATGACGGTCGTTGCCGAAACCGCACCGAACCCAAACCCGGCGTTGAACCAGTCGTGCGTTTCCGCAACCCCGAGTCCGGCGCAGTGGTGATTGACGATTTGGTGCGCGGGCGGGTGGTGTTTCAAAATGAAGAGTTGGACGATCTGATTATCGCCCGCTCCGATGGTACCCCAACCTATAACCTGACTGTGGTCGTTGACGACCTGGATATGCAGCTGACCCACGTCATTCGAGGCGACGATCATCTGAATAATACGCCGCGCCAAATCAATATCATGCGGGCCTTGGGAGCCGAGCCGCCGCAATTTGCCCACGTGCCCATGATATTGGGGGAAGATGGAAGCCGCTTGTCCAAGCGCCATGGGGCTGTGAGTGTATTGGAATACCGCGATCAAGGGTATCTGCCCGAAGCGCTGCTCAATTACTTGGTGCGCCTGGGGTGGGCTTATGGAGACAAGGAGATTTTCTCCATGGATGAAATGATTGAGTTGTTCGACATCAAGGATGTCAATAAATCGGCATCCACCTTTAATCCGGACAAACTGTTGTGGCTCAATCACCATTACATCATGCATGATGATCCCTTGCACATAGCACACCATCTGCGTTGGCACTTGGGCAGGCTGGATATTGATCCGGCTGAAGGCGGGCCGGATCCCCTGTTAGTCGTCCTCGCCCAGCGGGAGCGATGCAAAACCCTGGTGGAAATGGCCCAATCCAGCGCTTTCTTTTATCGCGATTTCGAAGAATACGATCTTAAGGCGGCGAAAAAGAATTTGAAGCCGGAAGCGCTTGCACCCTTGAAAAAACTTTACGAGCAATTTAAGGCGATTGAAGAATGGGAGCCGGAGCCGCTGCATCAAATAGTGATTGATACCGCCGGGACTCTGGGATTAAAGCTTGGCAAAGTGGCTCAGCCGCTGCGGGTCGCGCTGTCAGGCACCTCAGTGTCTCCCCCGATTGATGTCACTTTGCATCTCCTTGGCCGTGAGAAGACGCTGGAACGTATTCAGCGGGCGATTCAGTTTATTGAAGGACGGGACTGAAGTCCCCAGTACCTCAGGATCTGCTAGGCCTGGCCGGTCAATCCGGCTTCCAGCCTTGCCTTGAAGCCGCCGGCTTTAGCCGATGGTCGATCACATTTTGAATCCTGAAATTTTTTAAGTTAGTGGTATAATTCGACGCTTATATTAAGGGGGCTGGGAATCTACAAGCTTCATCCAGGTATTTTTCCGCCAATACAATTTTTCTAGAGCATAGGTATGGCCAAAGAGATTGAACCGGGTTTGTGGGAACATGTCCCCAGCCCATTTTGCGGTATCGGTGCCGATGACTTGAAAATCCGGGTCCGGGGTGATCGGCTGGAAGTGCTGGAAAATGGTGATGATGTCACTCTGCCAGCTTTCGAAGAGCCTTTGGGGGAGAAGCAGCCCAGTGTCGCCGGCAAGCCGGTGCCGTTGGCTGAGGCGGTAGCTCAGGCCGCCAAGATTCTAAAAACTTCGGATTTGCCTTTAATCGGCGGACTGGCCACGGATGTGGCGGGAATGCGCGCCGCTTTGTCGCTCGCTGACCGGCTGGGGGCAGTGGTGGACAATATGAACAGCGCCGCCGCGATGCGCAATATTCTGGTGCTGCAAGACAGCGGCTGGATGACGACGACTTTGGCGGAAGTCCGGAACCGGTGCGATTTGCTGGTGGTGGTGGGCGTGGATGTGGAAACGTTGTTTCCCCGTTTTTTCGAACGCCATTTATGGCTGGATGGCATGTTTGCCAAAAACAGCGCCCGGAAGGTGATTTACTTGGGCAAGGCGCCTGCGGAAAAGCCCACCAATGACAGTCAGGTGTTGGCATGTGCCGATGAACATCTTCCCGCCGTGGTCGGCATGTTGCGCGCCCTGATCAATGACCGGCCGATACAGGCGGAAACCGTCGGCGGGGTGGCCGTGGGGGAACTCCGGTCCTTGGCGGATCAGTTGAAGAAAGCCCGTTACGGCGTCATTACCTGGGCGGCAGCGGCATTGGATTGGCCCCAGGCGGAGCTGACGGTGCAAATTCTGTGCGAGACGGTCAAGGATTTGAATCAAACCACCCGCTGTTCCGGACTTCCCCTGGGAGGCAAGGAAGGCGATCAGACCGCGAATCAAGTATGCGGCTGGCAAACCGGCTACCCAGTGCGCACCCGTTTCAGCCGGGGCTATCCGGAATATGATCCCTATCTCAACGCCGGCGATGTTTTGATAGAGACCGGGGAGGTGGACGCTTTACTGTGGGTGTCCGCCTACAATACCCGCCGCACGCCTCCCAAGAATGGCCTGCCAACCATCGTGCTGGGCCGCTGCGGCATGACCTTTGAGCAATCTCCCGATGTGTATATTCCCGTGGGCGTTCCCGGCATTGATCATGCGGGCCATACCTACCGCATGGACAACGTGGTGGCGGTTCGCCTGTTCAAGCTGCGGGAGGCGGGGTTGCCCAGCACATCCCAGGTTTTGCAAGCGATTCAAGAAGCACTTTGAAGACCATCTAAGGAAATTGCATGCTCATTAAATTGACTGGCGGCACTGTCTATGATCCCGCCCACCGGGTCAACGGCCGTGTCCACGATCTTTATATCCAGGATGGCCGGATTGTCGATCCGCCCGCGGGGGCCCATGTGGATAAGGAATATGATCTTCACGGCATGGTGGTGATGGCGGGCGCCATCGACATGCACACCCACATCGGCGGAGGCAAGGTGAACATTGCCCGCACCCTGCTTCCGGAAGATCACCGCGCCGATCCGGCCGCCCATACCGAAATATTGCGCTCGGGGTGCGGTCATGCCGCGCCCAGTACCTTGACCACTGGCTACCGCTATGCCGAGATGGGTTTTACCACCGCCTTTGAACCGGCGGTTTTGCCGGTAAATGCCCGCCAGGCACACATGGAAATGGGAGACATCCCCATTCTTGACAAAGGCGGCTACGCCATGCTGGGGAGTGACGATTTTCTTTTGCGGCTGATGCAGTCCGGGGCCGACCAAAAGATGATCAACGACTATGTCGCCTGGACCTTGAACGCCAGCCAGTGCATTGGCATCAAGGTGGTCAATCCCGGCGGCATCAGCGCCTTCAAATTCAACCAGCGGGCCTTGGATCTGGATGAGGAGCACGAATATTACGGCGTTACCCCACGCCAGGTGCTCAAGGTTCTGGCCACGGCAGTCAATGAATTGGCGGTTCCTCACCCCTTGCACGTTCACGGCTGCAACCTGGGGGTTCCCGGCAACATGGAGACGACTCTCAATACCATCAGCGGTATTGAGGGTTTGCCCATGCACTTGACGCACATCCAGTTCCACAGTTACGGCACCGAAGGGGACTTCAAATTTTCTTCCGGCGCCGCCCGGATTGCCGAGGCCATCAACGCCAATAAAAATATCACCGTGGATGTGGGTCAAGTTCTGTTTGGCCAGACGGTCACCGCCTCTGGTGACAACATGCGCCAACACGCCAACGCTGGCCATGCCCACCCCCACAAATGGGTGTGCATGGATATCGAATGCGATGCCGGTTGTGGCGTGGTGCCCTTCAAGTACCGGGACAAGAATTTCGTCAATGCCCTGCAATGGGCGATTGGCCTGGAAATCTTTCTGCTGGTGGACAATCCCTGGCAGGTGTATCTCACCACCGATCATCCCAACGGCGCGCCCTTCACCAGTTATCCCCATTTGATCCGTTTGCTGATGGACCGTTCTTTTCGCAACGAGCAGCTTTCCCGCCTCCATCCCGAGGCTCAGAAAATGACGACTCTGGCGTCCATCGAGCGGGAATACTCCCTCTACGAAATCGCCATCATGACCCGGGCCGGCGCCGCCGAATTGGTGGGGTTGTCGGACCGGGGCCACCTGGGCGCCGGCGCCGCGGCCGATATTACCGTCTATGTGCCCGATGCCAATCGGGAAAAAATGTTCAGTCGTCCCAAATATGTGTTCAAGGATGGCCAGCTGGTCGTCAAGGACGGAGAAATTGTGAAGGTGGTCTGGGGAACCACCCATGTGGTCAAGCCCGAGTATGACCACGCCGTAGAAAAGTCCCTGGAAAAATATTTTGATCAATATATGACCATGAAACTGGACAACTTTGTCATCCGGGAAGAAGAAATTTCCGAAGACGGCCGTGGCAGCGTCACTATTCATCCGTGCTGGGGAGGGCGGGGAATATGATCATCAACGGCATCGCCATCGACGATACCTTTGCCGAGGCCTTCCCTATGAAAGCGACCCGGGTCATCATCACCGCTTTGAACCTGGAATGGGCCTACCACGCCGCCCGGGCCATGTCGGGATTCGCCACTTCGGTGATCGCCTGCGGCTGTGAGGCAGGGATCGAGCGGGAATTGCTCCCGGAAGAAACCCCCGATGGCCGGCCGGGATTGTCGGTTCTGTTTTTCGCCATGGGTGGCAAGGGGCTGACCAAGCAGGTGCAGACCCGCGCCGGGCAATGTGTGTTGACTTCGCCGACTTCCGCTTTGTTTGCCGGGATTGACGAAGGCAAACCCATTCCCCTGGGGGAAAACATGCGCTATTACGGCGATGGCTTCCAGATCTCCAAGGTCATAGGCGGCAAGCGTTACTGGCGGATTCCGGTCATGGATGGGGAATTCCTCACCGAAGAGGCCACTTACATGGTGGAAGCGGTCGGCGGCGGTAATTTCCTGATTCTGGCCGAATCACAACCCCAGGCCCTGGCGGCGTGCGAGGCGGCGATTGCGGCGATGAAGAAGGTTCCCAACGTCATCATGCCCTTTCCCGGCGGGGTGGTGCGTTCCGGTTCCAAAGTGGGCTCCAAATACAAGGGTCAGAATGCTTCCACCAACGATGCTTTTTGCCCCACCATCAAGGGAATGACGAAAACGCAACTGTCACCGGAGATTGAGTCGGTGATGGAAATCGTCATTGACGGTCTCACTAAGGAGGACATCGACAAAGCGATGAAAGCCGGTATCGAGGCGGTTTGCGAGCTTGGGGCGGAGAAAGGCATCCGCCGCATCAGCGCGGGGAATTATGGCGGCAAATTGGGCCCCTATCATTTTCATTTGCGGGAGATCTTGGCATGACCGGTAATCCGTTAACCCTGACGTTGAAATCAGAGCCCCCACGCCGGGTGGATCTTTCCCCCTTGAGTGGCCTGCCTCACCTGACAGCCGGCGAAGTCGCCGCGCTGAAACTTTGGATGGGAAAACGCACGTTACGGGTGGACGAGCTGTTCGAGGTGAGCGGCGAGGATACCTCCAGGCTGGTCATCAAAAACAGCTGCGCCAAACTGGATTATATCGGTAAAGACGCCGATGCCGTGGAAATCACTGTGGAAGGCGATGCCGGAGCCTATCTCGGCAGGGGGATGAAGTCCGGCCACTTGCGGGTGACGGGTAACGCCGGCCTATTCGCGGCGTGTGAGCTGCGCGGCGGACTGGTGCAGATCGACGGCAATGCCGGTGATTTTCTCGGCGGTGCCTTGCCCGGCAACAAGCGCGGCATGCGTGGCGGCCGGGTGCTGGTTAAAGGCAACGTGGGCGCCCGCTGCGGCGATGAAATGCGGCGTGGCATCATTTTGGTGGAAGGGGATGCAGGGGATTATTGTGCTTCCCGCATGATTGCCGGCACCATTGCCGTCATGGGGCAAACCGGTGCCTATTTGGGGTATGCCTTGCGCCGGGGCACGGTCATGTTATGGCAATCTCCGCAATCGATTCCCCCCACTTATGGGGATTGCGGCACCCACACCCTGGCGTTCTTGCCCCTGTGGTTTTCCGGCTTGAAAGATTTGGACAGCCGGTTTGCCGAACCTGACTCCGCCTTCAACCGGGTGCGTAAATATGGCGGGGATATGGCCTCCACCGGCAGGGGTGAGATTCTGGTCCGGGCCTGACAGCCCGTTGATGAAGCCATCCCGACAGCCTCTCTGGGCTAGTGAGATGGGTTCCAATATCAGGAAGCAGCTCCATCCATGATCCATGCCCATCCTCCGGTGGCAATCCTTTTGGCCACCTACGGTAATGGCGGCGTGGAGCGGATGATGGTGCATCTGGCCAACGGCCTCCAGGCGCGGGGCGTTCCGGTTCATTTGCTGGTTTCCGAAACAGCCCAAGCCTACCTGGACCGGCTTTCCCCTGTGGTCAATTGTATCCGCTTGCCTTCCCAGGGGGATGCCTGCATGGAAGAAGCCTGCCAAAAGATTGCTGCAATACAACCCAAGCTACTGTTATCGGCCAAACTCAAGGATGACTCCCTGGCTCTGGCAATCAAATCCCGCCTTGGTGGTGCCAATCTCCGGTGCTACTTCCGGGTGGGGAGCCCTCTGAGTGTACAAGGCAAACGTCAGTATGGCCCTTTGGGCTACCGCCGCTATATTCGCCAGGTTTGCCGTAACTACCAGCAGTGTGACGGGATTATCGTCAATTCGCGAGGTGTTGGGGAAGATTTGAAAAACACGTTGGGTTTGCCGGGCGGCAAGATTCACTTTGCCCCCAACCCGACCGTGACTGGCGAATTGTTCCACAGCGCCGCTGAACCGCCGCAACATCCCTGGCTCAATGACAATAAGGCGCCTCTGATCCTTGGTATCGGCCGTTTGGCCCGGGCCAAGGATTTCGCGACGCTCATCCGGGCCTTTGCCAAAGTCCGGCAAGCACGGCCGTGCCGCTTGATGCTGATTGGCGAGGGGAGGCAGCGGGCCCGTCTGCAAGCCTTGGCGGGAAAATTAAAAATTGCCCGCGATGTGGATTTCCCGGGGTTCGTGGATAACCCTTTTCCTTATCTGGCCCGGGCCGATTTGCTGGTATTGTCTTCCCGCTGGGAGGGTTGCCCCAATGTTTTGATTGAATCGCTGGCGCTCGGCACGCCGGTGGTGGCCACGGCTTGCCCCTGTGGGCCGGCGGAGGTGCTGCAATATGGCCGCTATGGGGCATTGGTGCCAGTGCGTCATCCAGTGGCGCTGGCACGGGCAATACTGGAAACCTTGCAATACCCCTTGCCCGCAGAAACCCTCCGCCAAGGCGCCGCGCCTTATACCCTGGAAAAGAGCCTTTCTCACTATCTCAAGGCCTTTGGACTGGATTCATGACGGATCTGGCCGTGCTGTTGGCGACTTCCGGCCACAGCGGCGTGGACCGGATCATGAAAAACCTGGTTCCCGCGATGGCCGCCAAAGGACTCGCCATTGACATCTTGCGGATACGCGGTCACGGACCTTATTGGGAAAACCTGCCTCCCGGGGTGCGCCTGGTCGATCTGGGAACCAGCCACGTGAATACCTCGATGTCGGCATTGGTGGGTTATCTTCGGACCATCCGGCCCAAGGTGCTCCTTACCGACAAAGACAGGGTCAATCGGCTGGCATTGTGGGCAAGGAGAATCGCCCGGGTCCCGACCCGGGCCGTGGTCAGGATTGGCACCACGGTATCGGAAAATCTGGCAAGGAGGAGTAGCTGGGCCAGACACAGCCAACTGTTTTCGCTGCGCCGGTTTTATTCCTGGGCCGATGGGGTGATCGTCCCTTCCCGGGGAGCGGCGGAGGATCTTGTCCGGGTCAGTGGGTTGCCGGGGCGGAAGATTACTGTCGTCCCCAGTCCTGTAATCACACCCGGCTTATTCCGCCAGGCAGCCGAAAAAGCGCCTCATCCGTGGCTGGAAGACAACCGGATGCCTGTGATTATGGGGATTGGCGAGTTGTGCGCCCGCAAGGATTTCGCCACTGTGATTCGGGCTTTTGCCAAGGTTCGCGCAAAACGGCCTTGCCGTTTGATCATCCTGGGTGAAGGCCGCCAGCGGGCGAAGCTGGAAACGTTGATCCACGCTCTTGAGCTGGAAGAAGCGGTTTGCCTGCCCGGATTTGTCAATCCCTATCCCTGGCTTTCCCGCGCCTCCGTCTTCGTTTCTTCTTCCCGCTGTGAGGGCTTGCCGGTGGCGTTGATTGAAGCATTGGCCTTGGGTATTCCTTCCGTGGCCGCCGATTGTCCCAGCGGCCCCCGGGAAATACTGGATGGCGGGCGCTATGGACCGTTGGTGCCGGTGGGAGACTACCAGGCGATGGCAGAGGCGATATTTTCACAGCTCGATATGCCCGCGGCAACGCGGTTTTTACAGGCAGCAGCACGGCCGTACACGGTAGAAAACAGTGTTGAGGGTTATTTGCAGGTATTGGGGTTGGCGTGAGAGATTGTTTTTTACGGAAAATGAAATTTGCTGAACCAAGTAGGCCGGGTTAGGCGTCAGCCGTAACCCGGCATGAGAGCTGAAACTTGACTTTTTGGAAAAACCTATGGGCTTTGATTATCTGGTGAGGGCACTTCCACGGTTTTTTTCAGTTTTCCATTGATGTAAATTTCATAGGAGCCTGGTGAAACTTCCACTATCCCAGCGATGCTCTGACCTGTATCCCATGAAGGATTGGGGCAAAAAGCCCCGTCCACGCCAACATCAATTCTGCCAGGGCTTGCCCCGCTGGGACTATCGGTCAATGCAAAATGACTGCTGATGCCACAACTTGGGATGACATTCAATTCCAAAAACATCCACTTTTCTTCGGGAGAAGAAATTTTCTTCTCCAGAAATTTGATATTCAAAATGTCTGCCTGAACAACGTCGCTTTTCAGCCTCTTGTCTTCTGTTGAAACATCTGATACGGAAAAATCCAGCCCTTCCTTGCGGGTTAATTCCACCCAGTAAGTTCGTCCAGAAATCGAATCATAAACACAGGGCAATGTCGCCTTGCCCGTCTCCGGATCATAAGCACCCCTACACCATTCAATCGCAAAAGCTTGTGTGGCCATTATGTTCATCAGCAGAAAAAACCAAAAACATTTAGTGCTCATTGATAAAACCTCAAATGAAAATAAAAAAATCGCTTTTTTCATGATGTAAACTCCCCTTCATTCTCCTCCCAGGGGGGAAAGGCCCCTGGGAGGAGAGCAATGATATTTAAGGTTAGAAAAATGTCCGCGTTGTTGTTGGATTCGCCGGTCCAGCAGGAATACCAGGTATCGATGCCATTGACGAAGCAGCGAGTAGGTATAGTAGTTGTCACGGGTTTTAGCTGCCGGGCCCGGGTACCTCGACGCTTGCTTTCAACTCGCCATTGACGTAGATGTCATA
>JALSQY010000162.1 GCA_026985035.1 Methylothermaceae bacterium | reverse complement strand
CGGAAGAATGCCAAGCGGCAATCGTAATCCTGCGCCACCAAAGCGGACCGGATGAAAATTTCCCGGGCTTTTTTCGGGTCCAGTTTTTCGTAGGGAACCTTGCGCCGCTCCACCAGGGTCAAGCCAAACAAAGTCACCCGCTCAAAGGCCGCCACCCGCCGTGCCTTTCTTTCCCAGTGGGGATCATAGTAGTGGCGCTTGAGCAAGTGTCCAGCCATTTCCTCGATCCACCGCGGTTCAATCTTGGCGTTGATCCGGGCATATACCTTGCTGGTTTCCACCTGTTCCGCGGAAACCAGCCAGCGGGGACGAGTCTTGAACAAACCGGAACCCGGGAAGATAAAAAACTTCAATCCGCGGGCACCTTCATACTCAAATTTTTCCTTGCGAAAACCGATATGGGAAAGCAAGCCGGACACGATCGCCCGGTGGATTTCCTGGTACTGGGCCGGTAGTTGATTGGGCCGCCAACGCAACTCCCCTTTGACTACCTCTTGCAATTGGCCGTGAATATCCTGCCATTCCCGCATCCGCAAATAAGAGAGAAAGTTTTCCCGGCAAAATTTCCGCAGTTGATTTTTGGACAAGTGCTTTTGCCGGTCGGTATAGAGCTGCCATAGTTTGAGGAAGCTCAGAAAGTCCGATTGCTCATCGCGCCACTGGGCGTGCTTGGCATCGGCAGCCTGGGCTTGATCAGACGGCCTTTCCCGGGGATCCTGAATGCTCAGGGCCGAGACAATCACGAGCATTTCCGTCAAACAATTTTGTTCCTTGGCGGCAACCACCATCCTGCCCAATCTCGGATCGATGGGAAATTTAATCAACAGGCGGCCGGTATCGGTCAGCTGCCCTTTTTCATCCAGCGCCTGCAATTCCTGCAATAATTTGATGCCGGAACGGATTTGCTTGGAATCGGGCGGATCGATGAAAGGAAATTTTTCGATATCCCCCAGCCGCAGGGCCTTCATTTGCAAAATCACTGCGGCCAGGTTGGTGCGGCGGATTTCAGGCTCGGTAAATTGGGGCCGCCCGAGTAAATCTTCTTCCGAATACAAGCGGATACAGACCCCCGGCGCCACCCGGCCGCAGCGCCCGGCCCGCTGCTTGGCGGATGCCTGGGAAATCGGCTCGATGGGCAAACGCTGTAACTTGCTGCGGGGACTGAAACGACTGATCCGGGCCAGGCCGGTATCCACCACCGCCCGGATACCGGGGACGGTCAACGAGGTTTCCGCCACGTTGGTGGATAAAATCACCCGCGGCCTGCCGCCGGTTTGGAAAATCCGCTGCTGCTCCTTGGCGCTCAAGCGGGCATAAAGAGGCAGAATTTCATATTTTTCCGGATGATGCTTGCGCAAGGCTTCGGCGGTCTCGCGAATATCCCGTTCGCCGGTGAGAAACACCAAAATATCGGCCAGGTTTTCCTGCGCCAGCTCATCCACCCCTGCCAAAATGGCATCCACCATTTCCTTATCCGTAGCCTCGCCTTCGGCCAGGGAACGGTAGCGGACTTCCACCGGGAAGCTTCGTCCGGAAACCTCGATGATGGGGGCCTTGCCAAAATGTTCGGAAAAACGTTGAGGATCAATGGTAGCGGAGGTAATGATGACTTTGAGATCGGGTCTTCTGGGCAGCAGCCAATTGAGATAGCCTAGCAAAAAGTCGATATTGAGGCTGCGTTCGTGAGCCTCGTCAATGATGAGGGTATCGTACTGGGAGAGATAACGGTCGTTTTGGGTCTCGGCCAGCAAGATACCATCGGTCATGAGTTTGATCAGGGTTTCAGGCCGGGTCTTGTCGCTGAAGCGGATTTTATACCCCACCAAACTGCCCATTTCCTGTCCCAGTTCTTCGGCAATCCTGGACGCCACGCTGCGGGCGGCGAGCCGCCGGGGCTGGGTATGGCCAATCAGTCCTTGAACGCCCCGGCCTACTTCCAGACAGATTTTCGGCAACTGAGTGGTTTTACCGGACCCGGTCTCCCCGCAAACGACAATGACCTGGTTGTCTCGCAGCGCTTGCGCGATCTCTTCCTTCTTATCCGCTACCGGCAACACCGGGTATGATAAGTCGGGAATACTGGCCCGCCGTAACTCCACCTCGGCAATAGATTGTTCCACAGCTACCATCAACGCTGCCAGTCTTTCATCGCCAGACTCCTTGCCGAGCCTTTGCGCCTGCCGCCGGAACCGGTGACGGTCTCTGGTCATACAATGGTGTATCTGCGCCAGTAAATCATTCAAGATCATTTGAAAAATATTCGATACCAACTAAATTTGTAAGTGATGCCGCCAAACATCCACAGAATGTCATTGATTGTTTTATTTTAATAAATAATTTGAAAAGTATCTGCTTGCATGGCCGAAGAAACAATTTCCTTTATTCCGCGCTACCAAGAATCTCCGGAACAGGCTGCCGAGTATCTTCGGCAAACGTTACCGTGGCTGGCCAAATTCAAACTCCCCATGAATCCGGTTAATTATGCCATAGGCTATGACTATATCTCGGGAAACAACCGGCGTTTGCGGGAAGCCATTGACAATTTGTCCAAAAACCAGCAAACCCTGACCGAGGCCCACTGTATCCAATTTTATAAACAATTTATTCTTGATGAGGCCGCCCAGCGCTTCGAAAAAGTGGGAGATTCGCTGAATCATCTCGTTCAGCAAACCTTGGAAGAAGTCGAAAAGACTGAGGCCAAAGCCAGCCAATCCACTCAGCATTTGGAAGAACAGGCCCAAGTTTTGGCTGCGCAACCGCCGGAGAAAATTGCCGAAGTCCTGCAAACCGTGATTCAAGAAACCCGGGCCCTGGCCGAAACCGGCAGCCAGCTGAAAGACAACCTGCACCATACCAATCTGGAAATCACGCAGCTGCGGGCCGAACTGGAAATGATGAAAGAAGCGGCCTTCACCGACGCTTTGACCGGCCTCCTCAACCGGCGCGCATTCGACATGAGGATTCAGCACGTGGTAACTCTATTTCCCCATGAATTCTCCAGCGTGTTCCTATTGATTCTGGATCTCGATCACTTTAAAAAGATCAATGACAATTTCGGTCATTTGACCGGTGATAAAGTGCTTCGTTTCACCGCTCATCTCATCAAAAAACACCTTCCCAAAGGCCAGGCTGCGGCCCGCTACGGGGGAGAGGAAATCGCCATCCTGTTGGCCAACGTCTCCCGAGAGGAAGCCCTGCAAGTGGCGGAAAAGATCCGTGAAGAGCTGGCCAAAAACCGGCTGCAACGCAAGGACAACGGCGAACCCATTGGTCAAGTGACCGTCTCCATCGGCGCCGCCAGCCTCAGGGAGGGGGATTCCATCGACGATTTTATCGAACGCGCCGACACCGCCCTTTATGAAGCCAAAAAACAAGGCCGCAACCGGGTTATCGACAGCGACCAACTAGCTTCAATC